>CAZIAU010000236.1:0-5454 GCA_964536755.1 uncultured Bacteroides sp.
CCGGAGGAGGACCTGCTTCAAAAGATCCTGACAACCCGGGGCACGACTCACTCTCTGGCCCTGAATCCGGTAGAGTCTCTGATTAAGGATCAGAAAGGGAATATCTGGTTCGGATCATTCAGCAGCGGAGTTTATATGATCGATCCTGTAACACTTGATTACAGGCATTACATTCATAATCCAGCAGATCCCCAGAGCCTCTCTGAAAATTCCATTAACTGCATCTTTGAAGATCGTTCCGGATCCCTCTGGTTTGGCACATTTGGTGCCGGGATCTCCATACTGGATCCGGAAGCTAACAAGTTTACACTTTTCAAGCACAATCCTTTTGACCAGAACAGCCTGGCCAGTTCCTTCCTTTGGACAATCTTTGAAGCGTCGGACAGTGTTATCTGGTGTGGGACCAATGCCAATGGGATCAGTTGCTATGATCAACACACGGGGATTTTTACTCATTTCGACCATAACCCTAATAATCCGAATTCGCTTTCCAATTCCTCCGTGAGGAAGATCTACCAAGACAGCAGGGAGAGGATCTGGATAGGTACTGACGGAGGAGGACTGAACCTGTACTCTCCGGGTGAACGCTCCTTTATTCACTATATGCATTACCCGGATGACCCCTCCTCAATTTCCGACAACTCGGTCAGGGCAATTTATGAGGATCGCAACGGAAGATTATGGATAGGGACAAGGCATGGGCTGAACCTGTACGTTCAGGAAACAAATTCATTCAGGCGATATCTTCACGAAGATGCTGATCCAGGTTCGCTGGCGCATAATTTCATCTATTCAGCCATATACCAGGATGAGGAGGGCAATCTTTGGGTGGGCACCTATGGGGGGGGGCTTTGTAAGATGGACCCGGAGAACGGGCATTGTATCAATTATGCACACGATCCTGAGGATCCCACTTCAATTTCGGATAACATCGTATATTCAATCCACGAAGATGAAACGGGAAGATTCTGGATCGGGACCAACAGCGGACTAAATATGTTTTATCCGGGTACTGAATCATTTCGCCGTTTTGGGGTTGGTGAAGGACTGGCCAATGAAGTGATCTACGGCATCCTGCCCGATGAGAACAATAATATATGGATGAGTACCAACCTGGGCATCATACGGTTCAACCTGGAAACGTTCCAGGTGAAGAACTTTGACATGAATGACGGGCTCCAGAGCAATGAATTCAATGGGGGTGCCTATCACAAGGGAACCCATGGGATGCTCTACTTCGGTGGTGTCTATGGTCTGAGTGTCATTGATCCGGCCAGAGTTGAGCCGGAACGTAATGTACCAGAGGTTACACTAACCAAACTTGAGGTGCTGGGTTCTGAGGTGAAGATAGCCGGAGTTGACATAGAAGAGATGTTCGAGGAAAATCCCGGCCATATTATTGAATATGAAGGAGAATATTATTCCAGCGAAAACCCCACCTATCTGGAAGAGATCGTGCTGGATTACAGTCACCGGTTCTTCTCCATTGAATTTTCTGCCCTGAATAATCCGCAACCGGGCAAGCTCCAGTATTCCTACATTATGGAGAACCTGGAAACAGAATGGAACAATGCCGGATCCCGGAACTACGTATCATATGCAAATATGAAGGCCGGCTTTTATAACCTCAAGGTAGTGGCAATTAATGCCGATGGTTGCCGAAGCGATCCGCCTTTAATGTTAAGTATAATTGTCAAACATCCTTTCTGGCAGCTATGGTGGTTTATTCTTCTGGAGATACTGGTGGCCAGTGCCATCATAGTCATGATATACAATTATCTGCTCAAATCACGGACCAACAGGTTGCTGAAATACCAGAATCAACAGATCATTGAGGCAAACCAGGCCCTGAAGGAATCTGAGAAGAACCTTATGGAACTGAACGCCACCAAAGATAAATTTTTCTCAATTATCTCACATGACCTGAAAAACCCATTTTCCAGCCTTCTCTCTATAAGTGAACTTATGGTAGACAGTTTCGATGATGCCGATCGGGAAGATCACAGGGCCGGTTTTAAAAAGATCAACCAGTCGGTCAAGCACCTCCTGGATCTGCTGGAAAATTTATTGACATGGTCCAGGTCTCAGAGAGGAAGGATCAAGTACGACCCTGTGAGGTTCAACCTTAGTAATCTGTTACATGAAAACCTCTAAATCCATAAGCTCCTGGCCGAGAAGAAAGGGATCAGGCTTCTGTCCCACGAACCTGACGAACTCTATGCTTATGGCGACAGGGATATGATAAACAGCGTGATCCGCAACCTGATAACAAATGCTGTAAAATTCACCGAACGGAATAAAAAAGTTGAGATAATAGTCAGAACAAATGATCAGGATATTGAAGTGAGCATTGTGGATGAAGGCATCGGTATTGCGAAGGAGAATATGGATAAACTATTCCGGATAGATGAAAAATTTAAATCCAAAGGAACAGCCGGAGAGGTCGGAACAGGACTTGGCCTTATTATATGCAGGGAATTTGTCGAAAAGAACGGAGGGGAAATTACCGTACAGAGCCAGCCGGGAGAGGGGAGCACCTTCAGTTTCACCATTCCCATGACAAACTAAATTTTACTATTTTTGCCCTGTACAGAACCTGGAGAATCCATGATTAAATCAATGACTGGCTACGGTAAAGCCGAATGCATCCTTCCCGATAAAAAACTGACCATTGAGGTCAGGTCTCTCAACAGCAAACAGATGGACACGAGTACCCGTTTGCCTACACTCTACAAGGAAAAAGAACTGGAGATCAGGCAGATCATTACCGGTGAGCTTGACAGGGGAAAAGTGGATTGCACTCTATATTATGATCTTTCCGAAGATACCGGATCCGGTACGATCAATGAAACAGTCGTAAAAAGCTATTATGAACAGCTTTACAGGATTTCGGGTGAACTGGGCCTCGAAACCTCCCTGGAATTACTCAGTATTGTCATGCGTATGCCCGACACTATCAGGGCAGAAAAACCTTCACTGGAGAACGAGGAGTGGGATGCTGTTAAAGAGGGATTAAACCAGGCTCTGAGGCAGGTAAACGGATTTCGTCTCCAGGAAGGAGAAGCAATAAGTAAAGACTTGCATGAAAGGTTGAGTGCAATTACCGAAAAGCTTGCCCGGGTTGAGACCTATGAACAGGACCGTATTCTGAAAATCAGGGAACGCATTGGAAATAATCTGGCTTCCTTGTTAAAAAAAGAAGATCTGGATGAAAACAGGTTTGAGCAGGAACTGATCTATTATCTGGAAAAGCTGGATATTTCGGAAGAGAAGGAACGACTGGATAACCATTGCAAATATTTTCTCGAAACAATGAATAATTCCGAACCCTCCGGAAAAAAGCTTGGTTTCATATCCCAGGAGATGGGAAGGGAGATAAATACCCTTGGATCCAAGGCTAATCATGCAGAGATACAGCGACTCGTAGTTGAAATGAAAGATGAACTTGAGAGGATAAAAGAACAGATACTGAATGTGCTTTAATGAGTAATAAACTTATCATATTCAGTGCTCCTTCAGGATCAGGAAAGTCAACTATCGTTCAGCACCTGATGAACCGGGAGCTGGGTTTGGAATTCAGCATATCAGCCACATCACGTAAAGCCAGGAAGGGAGAAACAGAGAGTCGGGATTATTATTTCATATCACCTGTTGAATTCAGGAAAAAAATAGACAATAATGAGTTCATTGAGTGGGAAGAAGTCTATCCCGATCAATATTACGGAACACTGCGCAGTGAATTAGATAGAATCTGGAATAAAGGTAAAAATGCAATTTTCGATATTGATGTAAAAGGTGGTATGAACCTTAAAAAGCAGTTCGGGAAAAGGGCGCTTTCCCTGTTTGTTATGCCACCATCCCTGGAGGTTCTTGAGAAAAGGTTACGCACAAGAGCAACGGATGATGAAGAGGCGCTGAAAAAACGAATGGGAAAAGCAGAATATGAAATGACATTTGCCACCCAGTTTGACATTATCGTGATCAATGATTCTCTCGAGGATGCGCTGGCTGAATCTGAAATGGCAGTAAAAAAATTCCTTGGAATATGAAAAAAACCGGGCTCTATTTCGGTTCTTTTAATCCCGTTCACATTGGCCATATGGCTATTGCAAACTATATCATCGAATTCAGCGACATGGATCAACTCTGGTTTGTTGTCAGTCCACAGAATCCGTTCAAGGAAAAAAGATCTTTGCTGAAAGATTACCATCGCCTGGAGATGGTAAGACTGGCCATCGATGATGATGATCGTTTCAGAGCATCCGACATCGAATTCAGGTTACCGGTTCCCTCATACACCATTGACACACTCACCTATCTGGAGGAGAAAAATCCCGGTTTTCAGTTTCAGCTTGTTATGGGAGCCGATGGATTGAAAAATTTCAACAAATGGAAGCATGCAGATCTGATCGTCGAAAAATACCACCGCATTATCTATCCCCGGACTTCAGCAGAGGCCGGTTTGGCAGCAAACCTTATAAATGCTACCGTTGTTGATGCTCCCCTGATTGAAATATCATCCAGTTTTATAAGAAATGCTATCAGGGAAGGCAAGGATATCCGTCACCTGGTTCCGCAAAAAGCATACAAATATATGCGTGAGATGCACTTCTATGAGAAGTGATAGTATTGTTTTTTTCTTAAGAATCAGGTATTTGCGTGGTTAGTTTAGCCTCTCTTACGATCTCCATTCCTCTTTTGATCGCCTTTTCGTTGACCGGTATAAGATGATGATGACGCTCGGGCAACGATTTACTCAGGCCCTTAATCACATTCTCAAGATCAACTACAGGGTTTACGCGGATATAAGCCCCCAATACTACCATATTGAAAGTTTTGGGTGATTTTAACCTGACAGCCTCCTCGGTCGCATCTACCTGAAATATTCGGATATCATCCCGCTCAGGGTGCCTTGTGATCCCATTGGGATCATAGACCATTATCCCCCCCGGTTTCACCATGGATTCAAATTTGTCCATAGATTGCTGATTAAGCAGTATAGCAGTATCATAGCTTTCCAAAACCGGAGAACTTACCCGTCCATCGCTGAGGATTACCGTTACATTGGCGGTTCCGCCACGCATTTCAGGACCATAGGACGGCATCCAGCTAACCTCCTGTTCCTGCATAATACCTGAATAGGCCAGGATCTTTCCCATGGATAGAACTCCCTGTCCCCCAAAACCGGCAATTATTATCTCTTCAGTCATACTTAAATTTTTACTACGCACTGTTTTATGCACTATGCACTGCACTACGCACTATGCACTATGAACTAATTCTCCATTTACTTTAAGATCCCCCATCGGAAAGAAAGGAAACATATTCTCCTCCATCCAGATATTTGAATCGTTAGGTGTCATCTTCCAGCCGGAATTGCAGTTTGATACAAATTCTACAAAAGAAAGCCCCTTTTTATCCCTCTGTACCTCAAATGCTTTCCGGATAGCCTTT
>CAZIAU010000237.1:0-5426 GCA_964536755.1 uncultured Bacteroides sp.
AGACCCGATAATATTATATTCCGGTCGGCCGGACACACCGTGATCAACGGATCAAGATTATCTTCCACAGTGACATTTGCATCACACGTAGCAGTATTGGAATTAAGATCTGTAACTGTGAGTGTGACAACATTCACCCCAATATCAGCACAGGTAAAGCTGTTTGGAGCTACGTCCATAGATGCAATTCCGCAATTGTCACTTGAGCCGCCATCAACATCGGCAGCAACAATTGAAGCACTTCCCGACCCGTCAAGCTGAACTGTTATATCCTGGCAAACTGCAACGGGATCTGTCACATCATTCGGTTCTTTCAGCACAAGCGAATTATTCAGGGTAATTATACAGGCAGTGGCTGCTTCGTCCCTTATCTTAACATCATAGGTTCCTGCCATAAGGTTCGGGAAATATCCCGATGCCTGCCAGCCTGCACCCCCGTCAATTGTGAATTCATAAGATCCACTTCCTCCGGTCGGAGATGAAATGTCAATGAACCCGTCCGTATCTCCCATGCAGGTAACTCCGGAAGAATCAAGAGTTGCATTAAGCACCTCTGGTTCGGTAACCGTAAATGTACTGTCGATTTCACAACCATCAATATCTGTCGCCTGAACGATGTAGTTTCCGGCCATCAAGGCCGAAACATCTTCCGATGTGGGTCCGTGATCCCACACGAATGAATAGGGAGATGTCCCTCCATTCACTGTAATATCAATTGCGCCGTCATTACCCCCGAAGCAGCTGACATCAGTAATTATCCTGTCTATGCTAAGTCCGGGACATACCACATATCCCAAACCGAAATGCGAACCGGTCGCTGAAATCCCCCCTGTCAGATTATTTCTGAACAGGTCCGGTGGAGTGCCGGCAGCATGAGTCCCGTCAAGTCCCCAGCTCCCTCCCGGTGTTCTCTTAATGATCCGTGTACCCGGAATCAGGGGATAACTTGAGAAATTCGTGGCAGTCAGTTGAATACTATAATCTGTTGTATTGAGCCCATTGGTTGCATTAAGTGACCAGTATCCCTCCGTAAACTGGCTGGTAATAGTTACTGCTCCCTCGCTCAGGGGAAGTCCGGTCGATCCCGGATCTGAAGCGATAAATTCACTTAACAGCGATCCATTGCCGAGGTTTGCAAATGTAACCGTTGCAGGACGGTAATCTGAGGCAGTACCCACGGGAAACAGGTAGGGTGTAGCCGTTGCCGAAGCCCACCGTTCAAGCTGACCCACTACAATACCCGAGGCATAGGTCAGGCTGCCCGGATTTCCTGCTCCTGTTCCGATAGTCAAAATATTCCCCTGTGCGTAAATATTACCACCGTTCATCCCCAGATTATTCAAAACAGTATCATTGTTATCCATATAAACCCCAGAAACGTTGTTAATAGCAAGGTCAAAATAAGTTTCCGATCCGGTTATATTCTGTACAGCCGCACCGTCAAGAATCACCTTTCCAGCCCGCTCGTTAAATGTTCCCCCAAGATTGATCCAATCGCCTGCCAGGTTGATGGAATAATTACCGGCTGTCATATCCAGTATACTGGCACCATTAATTGACAGATCACCATTAATATCCAGATTACCGGACATATTCTTAGTTCCACTCCCATCAGTTATTAAATTATAGTAGGACGACAGGGGAGATTTGATACTCTGGGCCGCAGTTCCGTTATATGAAACTGTATTGCCGGTGGAGGATGCATTTAGGATCCCGTTACCGTTAAAAAGGCCTGCACCCACTTCCAGTCTGGCATTGGTTTTGTTGACCCATTTACTAATTGCATTCAACCCTACCAGATTATCTGATAGGGATAAAGACCCGTAATTTGAGATGCTTACACCATTATCGACTTCAATGTCCCCGCTTGTAACTTTAATTACTGCAGCACTCATTATAAAAATATCAGCAGACAGCAAGATCCCACGTTCGAGTGTTCCCACACCGTCTATATACTTCCCAAATCCATCCATGACCAGGTCCTTGTTCCCCCCCAGATAGGTACCATTCAGTTCAAAATATCCATGAATGGTCATTATCCTGTCATTGGGATCTAACGATCCTCCCACCTCGATAATGAAATTATTCACTTCTGTACCCGGTCCGCCCGTTGTGAGGGTGACAACATGAGGAGCATTGATCCTGACATTCTCCGTTTCCAGCGGAACACATCCGCAATCCCAGGTGCTGGTGCTGGTCCAGTTCCCTGATGAAATACTTTCGATGATAACATATTTATTGACCTCGATCTGGAGAGCAGGAGAGGCAGAGCAGCCTGGTTGTTGTGCCTGTACACTGAGATAGCCGGTTCCCGTACTTCCCCAGTCTACTGTAATACTGTTCGTATTTCCACCCGAAGCCTGCGTCCCCCCCGTTACGGTCCATGTATAGGTATAACCCGGGATATTAGTTACAGAATATGGTTCTCCCTCAGTGTTTTCTGCAACATTCATACGTCCGGTTATTGATTCCGGTTGTATGGAATGAATAGTAACCGGAAGATCTACCGGAATTCCTTTTGAACAGGTATTGTTCTCAATTACCCGCACATTTCCTTCAGCCATTCCCAGCGTTCCCCAGTCAACCGTTATACTGTTCGTATTTCCACCCGAAGCCTGGGTTCCTCCCGTAACATACCAGCTATAAGTATTTGAGGGGTTGTTGGTTACACTGTATGAAACACCGGCAGTTCCGGTGCATATTTCTATTTGTCCCGTAATGGCAGAGGTAATGGGACGGGAACAATTAGTGGTATCTCCCATAACATACTCGGCGGGTAAACTACTGAGTCCCGATCTCCGTCCTACGGAACCCAGAGGTGCAAGATGGACACCCTCGGCAGTCCATGAACTCCCGGCATCAGCCCTTGTCAGTACCCTGGTGGAAGCATTGATGGCAAAAGAGGAAAAGCCGTTGCCATCCAGGCTGATATTAAAATTATTTGCAGCACCCAATGAGAATCCGTTCCCGGCACCAATGCTCCAGTAACCATCTACAAATTCATTGAACACAGAATCAGGATTATCAAACAAAGGCAGCCCAAGTCTCCCCGCAGCGGAGTTGTAAAACGTTGAAATCAGTGATCCACCCGTATCAAATCCGTTTAACGTAATAAAAACAGATTGCGTGTTGGTTAAAGAACCCACCGGAAAAGTAAAAGTGCCCACAGAATTGATCCACCTTTCGAATGATCCGCTTATATGACCAGAGGTATAGTAGAGAGAACCTGTACTGCCTACACCCGATCCAAGGGTTATTGTATTACTCCCGGCATCAATAATTCCTGCCGTTAATGATAATGAATTAGAGGCCTGCACATTATCCTGAAGGATCAGGATCCCTGAACTTTTGTCTACGGCAAGATTAGAAAATATTTCCCCTGTTTCATTCTGAATAATCTGGTCAGAAGTCCCGTTAAAAGTTACGGTGCCGGTACCCCCAATAAAACTGGATTCATTAATCCAGTCTCCTTTTACCTGTAAATCATTGCCATTACAGTCCAGACTGCCATATTCTATTGAAATATCATTCTTGATTATCAGATCACTGCTGATGGTTTTAATATCGGTTCCGGATATAACAAGATTATAATAGGTGGACGCATCAGGCGTTTTTATTGGCTGGTTTCGCTGCTGCCTGTAAGTTACTGTATTGTCTTCAGAAGATGCATTTAAAATACTTGAGAAAGACAAAATTGATCTGGTTATCTCAAAAACATTCCACTGGCTTTAACCCCGGAACCATCATCATTTGTCCAGACTGATCCGACAGCGTCAGTTCCATCCAGATCACCAAAGACCTCTATCTCCCCCCTGTTCGTCACAGTAACTCCGTTCCCTACAGTTATGTTTCCAAAAAGATGAAGGCTGGAAGTGGGTAATATCACAGCATCCGAAGCAATGACCAGGAACCTGCTTTCATCATTAATGGCAATGGTTCCGCTACCTCCGAGTATATTCCCATTAAAATCAATATCTTTGGCTGAATTATCCATCGACGTCAGGGTTCCATCAACGATGAGAGTACCGCCTACACTGAAAGTTTTATTCTGCATGTCAAGGACACCTCCGGATTCGATGTTCATTGAATAAACACTCTCCCCATTTCCTGTTGCAATGCTAACCCTGTGTCCCTCCTGAATGATTACGGTATCGTTGGCACCGGGGATACCCGCAGCGCCACTCCAAGTTGATTCATCAGCCCAATTCCCTGATTGAAAAGAAGTATAAGTGTCCTGGGAGCGAAGGAATATCTGGACATTTACAAGGATAAGGAAAGCAATACCTAATCGACGCATCAATCCTGCAACTTTACGGTTCTCATGATTATACCTGTTATCGTAAGTCACTTGTTCCCGCATACAGCATATAAAACTACTGAGGTTTCCTCCTGTCAGGCAGAATTTGTATAAATCAGAAACGATTCAACCAGCGGTACCGGCGTGCGTTATCCCCAAACTTGGCGATGAAAGTAAATTCGTGTGTTCCGTAACTGTGTTTCATAATACTGTTCAGACCTATATCAAATGCATATCCAAATATAAGCTTATCGATGCTTACTCCTGCCATGACAATAATGGCGTGCCCGGTCCTGTAGGTGAGTCCGCCCCAGTAGGTTTGCTGGTAAAAGACCTTACCACTGATATCGGCCTGTAATTTTCCGTTTTCGGCAAATTTTATCAGGGTGGAAGGGGAAACCAGGATACCCCTTCTTACCTCAAAGTCATAACCTCCCATCAGGTAATAATTCCGCTCCATCACATACCTGTCATATCCTGAATCCCCTATCTTAATTACTGATTCAAACAACTGGTCAACTGAGAATCCACACCAGTAATCCCTGGCTGTATAATAGATCCCAAAGTCAGCATCAGGAATGAAAACGGCCTTGTGTGCACCCAGCCAGAGATCATCGCCCGGATTCTCCAACTTGATCAATTCTTCATCCAGCCTGAACTGATATGCCACAAAGGAAAGGCCAAATGACAATTGTGACTGCCGGAAATAGAGATGGTAGGCATAAGACCCTTTAAATCCGATCCGTTCCACTGCCCCGTTCCTGTCATTAAAGAAATATCCACCCAGTCCAACATTACCACTTCTTGAACCCATTCGCTGACGTTTTCTAACCGATGCTCCACGTGAGATATAGCTTTTTTTCAGTATCCGGGTCTGTAAACTCAAGGCGTAAGTACCAGGTCCATTCTTAAAACCTATCCATTGCTCACGCGCAGTAAGGTTCACTGCGGTATACCCCTCCGAGCCTGCTACGGCCGGATTCAGGAGAAAACCATTTAGCATGTACTGGCTGTACAACGGTACCTGCTGAGAATATCCTTTATAAAAGAAACCTCCCAAAAGCACAACGATATAGATAATTCTCCTCATTTATCCTTCTGTTTCTACCTTATCACAGTTACAATACCG
>CAZIAU010000238.1:0-5425 GCA_964536755.1 uncultured Bacteroides sp.
TGAAAGAGTATTACCTGTTCACCACGATCCAGGGACTCTCTTATCCCGTCCACCAGCAGCGGGGAAAAATGAGAAACCATCTGTTTTCGTTTGGAGGCCTCTTTAATATCGGCAAGAATGATCTCGGGTGGGTCAGCCTCACCATACCGGGAATCCATCCGAACATAACCGAATTTACCATTCCGGGCATTATAGAGAGTTTCGTAGGAAGGGGTAGCCGTCCCAAGCAGAACCCTCGCATTGTGATAGAGCGCAAGTACCTGGGCCGAATCCCTTGCATGGTACCGGGGAGCCGGGTCGTGTTGTTTAAATGTGGACTCGTGCTCCTCGTCAATGATAACCAGTCCCAGGTTGCTGAAGGGAAGAAAAACAGCCGAGCGGACCCCGATAATTATCTGGTAGGGAGTTTCATCGGTCAACCCCAGCAGGTTCCTGTATACGTGAACTCTCTGGGAATCACTGTAGCGGGAATGATAAACCCCAACCTTCTCACCGAATACAATACGGATCCGCTCAATGATCTGCGTGGTAAGTGCAATTTCAGGAAGCAGGTAGAGTACCTGCTGACCCCGTTCAGAGACCTCCCTGATAAGTTGAATATAAAGTTCCGTTTTTCCGCTGGAGGTAATCCCATGCAATAATACTGACTGATGCCGTTGAAACTGAGCCCGGATTTCCTCAATGGCCACAGATTGATCATGAGTAAGCTCGAACGGTTCCCTAACTGCAGAAATTTCCTCATCCCCGGTACGTTTCATCTCTTCCCGGTTTACCTGTTCCAGTACACCCTTTTTTATCAGTGATCTCATGGATCCGGAGGCACCCTGAAGCCTGAGAAGATCACTTTTCAGTACCAGGGGTGCCGGTTCAATACGCCCGCTTCCGGCCAGTTCCAGGTAGTTTTCTATAAGATCCTTCTGGCGGGGGGCCTTTGCCAGCCGGTCAAGAAGAAGGTGTATGGATCTTTCGGAGGCATATCCGGAGGTGAGCCGTACATAAGCTGTCAACCTTGATGAAGGAACCCGACGAATAAATTCATTGATCTCAACAGCTCTTTTCTCCACCAGCTTTTTGAGGATTTTCACGGGACTTTTTCCGATACCGGTCAGTTCAAGATCACCCAGGGTAAGCTCCCCCTGGTCCTTAATTACCTCCAGCAGGAGCCTTTCATGACTGTCCAGTACTCCTTCATCCAGGTACCCTGAACTGGCCCTTATTCTCGATTCACTATCCGGTCTCAACCCTGAGGGAAGTGCCGCCCGCATCACCTCACCCTCACTGCACATATAGTAGGATGACATCCAGTCCCACAACTGGAGCTGTTGCTGATTAACCACCGGAGTTTGATCCAGCAACTCCAGCACAGGCTTTGCTTTGAAGTCCCCCGGAGGTGAATCGGTCACTGAATGCACGATAGCACTGTATATCTTTCTTTTTCCAAAGGAAACAAGCACCCGGCTTCCGGGGATGACCTTCCGGGACAGGTTTCCGGGTATGCTGTAGGTAAATATACCTTCCACTGCCAGCGGCATGATCACACGAGCATAAAGTTCCCTCTCCGACATAAACGGTAATGTACAAAAAATGAAAGGAGCAAAAAAGGTGTGGCTATACTGACAGGATCTCCACCATCTGCATCTCCGCCGGGTCCACTTTTTTCTTAAGTTTAATGACCTTCCTGAAGGGGATAAGATCCAGTTCCGAATTATGAAATCCGACCATTACACTTTTCTGGTCATCCATCAGTGCCTCAACAGCTGCATATCCCAGCTTACTTGCACTGACCCTGTCATAGGCCGACGGTGTGCCACCCCTCTGGATATGGCCAAGCACGGAGACCCTCACATCATAATCTATGAAGTCCTCCTTCACCCGGTCGGCAATGGCAAAGGCACCACCCTCTTCATCACCCTCAGCCACAATAATGATGTTACTGGATTTTTTGCGTTTAAATCCTTTTTCAAGATAGTCCCTCAGGCCTTCCACCTGTCCCTCAATTTCCGGGATCAGGATTGCTTCCGCACCTGCTGCGATCCCGCTTTTCAATGCAATGAACCCGGCATCGCGCCCCATCACCTCTATAAAAAAGAGCCTGTTATGGCTGCCGGCCGTATCCCTGATCTTATCCACTGCCTCAACCACAGTATTCAGGGCAGTATCGTAACCGATGGTATAATCGGTGCCATAAATATCATTATCGATGGTACCCGGGACACCAATAAAAGGGATATCTCCAAATTCTTCACAGAAAACCCTTGCACCGGTAAGTGATCCGTCACCGCCTATGACAACAACCGCATCAACTTCAGCCTCTTTAAGATTGTCATAGGCCTGCTTTCGTCCCTCAGCCTCCATGAACTCTTTGCTCCTGGCTGTTTTTAATATGGTCCCTCCCCTGCCAATGATATCGCTTACACTGTGCGCTCTCAGATTAATAAAATGATTGTGGATCATTCCGTGGTAACCGTGCCTGATTCCGATTACCTCCATTCCGTAATATATGGCAGTTCTTGTTACTCCCCTGATGGCTGCATTCATACCCGGAGCATCACCCCCCGAGGTAAGCACACCGATCCTTTTGAGTTTACTCATTTCTATAAAGTTGTTTGATATCTAAAATTAACGAAAAATCCATCAGGAAAAAGTTAATTTTTTGACAACCTCCATCACCGATTCCAGCTGATTCCTGGAGGTTGAAGTGGCTCCGCTGATCCCAACTGAGCCTGCTTCCGCGAGCCATTCCGGATTGACCTCATCCTTCCCGGAGACCCAGTAAGTCCCGGGATTCACAGATTTACAGTATTCAAAAAGCATTTTCCCGTTGGAGGAGCTCCTGCCACTCACAAAAATGATAATATCATGCTTTCTGGCAAAATCCGACAGGCCCGGCTTCCGCTTCTTCATCTGACCACATATGGTGCATGATGACCGGAAATCAGGATTTTTTGAGTCCATGAGGTACTCCCTTAATGCATTTTCCACCTCCCGGAACTTTTCCGGATCCATGGTGGTCTGGGAGAAAAGATGCACCCTCCGGGTGGAATCCACCTTTGCAATATCACCGGGACCACTTACCACGATTGCATCCCCGTCTATCTGACCGAGCAGTCCGATGGTTTCAGGGTGTTCTGGTTTTCCGAAAATGACCACCTGCTCGGAACTGTGATCCATGGCTTCATAGGTATCCCTCACTTCTTTCTGGAGGCGCCTGACTATCGGACAGGTACCATCAATAATTCCAATCCTCAGATCCCTTGCCAGCTGATAGGTTGAAGGAGGTTCACCATGGGCCCTGAATAAAACCCTGGCCGGCTTAACTCTGCCCAGATCCTCTTTGCTGATGGTCTTAAGTCCCAGTCCCTTCAACCGCTGAATTTCAGATTCGTTATGTACCATTGCCCCGAGTCCATATAATTCTTCTCCATTCCCGAGGGTGGCCTCTGCCTGATGAATAACCTGCTCCACTCCAAAGCAAAATCCGGCTCCAGGGTCAATTTCAACTTCTGCCATAATTACTTTGAATAAGGCCATTAAACTTATTCCGGAACCAGTCCATCTGCTCATCAACAGTCATCCTGCTGTTATCAAGAACAATGGCATCCTCTGCTTTTTTCAGGGGGCTGTCTTTCCGGTTTGAATCAATATGGTCTCTTTTTACCAGATTCTGGAGGACCTCTTCCAGTTCTGCGGGCATCCCTTTTTCAATTAATTCCTTATAGCGGCGCATGGCCCGGACTTCTGGTGCGGCAGTAAGAAATATTTTCATTTCTGCCTCCGGGAAAACCACGGTACCAATGTCCCTGCCATCCATTACCACTCCTTTTCCTTCACCCAGTTTCCTCTGGTATTCAACCATTTTCTTCCGAACAGCCGAAATGGTAGAGATATAGCTCACATGACCCGAAACATCCATACTCCTTATCCGGTCTTCGATCATGCGTCCGTTGAGAAAGATTTCTGTTCTGTTCAGGGTACTGTTATACCTCAGGTCCAGTTCCAGGTCATCCAAGATCTCTTCCACCAGTCCGGGTGCGGGAGCATCGGTATGATCAAACAAACCCTTCTCCATGGCTGCCAGTGTCACAGCCCTGTACATAGCTCCCGAATCAATATAGGAATATCCAAGTTCAGCCGCAATCTTTTTTGCATAAGTGCTTTTTCCACAGGAGGAATTACCATCCAGGGCTATAATTATCTTTTCCTGCTCCACTTCCGGTTTATTAATACTGACCAAAGATACGATTTTGGATTCTCTGATTACAGCTTATTGCTGCTTTCTGTAAAATTCAGAAAGATTGGTGGTAAGTGAAAAATGAGTGGTACCCCCGGCCAGGTGATAAGAAGCCCGCCCAAAGGCGAAATGGAATTTGGACACCTTAAATCCGAATCCCCAGGAGAAACCTACTGTTCCCGGACGGGCACTCACCTTCATCTCCTGCCTCCTCTTGTAATTGTAGCCCAGGTCCGCATGAAAGTTTCTTCCCAGCAGGAACTCCACCCCAAAAACCATGTGCCTCATGAGCTTATCGCCGAAAATATCAAACCCGCTTTTTTCCACCTCACCATTCAAAAGATCAATATGGTCATCTCCCGGTAACTCATAGGTTAGGTCCCACCGTTCCAGGTTCTGAAATGTGATGTTGAACCGGAACGGAGCGTGTGCCAGTCCCTGGGTTATCCCTGCCTGGACCTCAAAAGGCAGTTTCTCCCTGGTCCCCGAATAAGTGGTAATCTGGGTCCCGAAATTCTTAACCACCAGTCCCAGGGTGGTTAATGTTCCTGGATGATCATATACGATCCCGGCATCCAGGGCCAATCCCAGGGAGCTATAGTTTTCGAAGGAGGAAAATATGGGTTTCAGATTTATACCAACCCTGAGCAGGGTGTCAATGATCTGCCTTGAATAAACCAGGTTCAGGGCATATTCCGAGGCACGAAATGTACCCATGGACTGACCCAGCTCATCGGTCCAGTCAAAGGTCCCGTAATCAACGTAGTGCATCCCGGCTGCAAAATTCCCGATCCCTTCAAGGCTATACCCGTAGGATGCGTATCCGAGATTCACTCCTGCAAAGTAATTGACATAATTCAGGCTCAGGTGGTTATGCATACTGCTGCTGAGAAGTGAAGGGTTATGGTATACAAGGTTAATATCATCATCCGGATTTGATACCACTTCGCCCCCGAGGGCTGCAATCCTGGCCGAATTTGTCAGTCCCAGGAAACTGTATGTCGATTCCCCTCCCTTTTGCGCCTGAAGCAAGAAAGGTGTCAGCCATAAAGCCAGGACAATTACCACACTTCTTATCATACCCTTATTAAACGCCCCGCAGACCATTTATATTATTCCCATAAGATTTTATTGATCTGCTCCCCGGCACTCTCCACCCATTCTCTGTATTCACTGTTATTAAAAGCCTTCATC
>CAZIAU010000239.1:0-5416 GCA_964536755.1 uncultured Bacteroides sp.
CAACCGAGGTGTCTGCAACAACCACACTGACAGCCGTGCTGCCCAGATTCTCTTTCCTTTTGATATAAGATCCATAAGTGATCAGCGTACCCATACCAATGGAAAGGGAGAAGAAAGCCTGACCCAGTGCTTCAAGGATAATTCTGAAAGGCGCTGCCCTGATCGGGGTAAAATCGGGTCTGAAGAGAAAAACCAATCCCTCTCTGCCCCCTTCCAGGGTAATTGACCTGATTACCAGGATCAGAAGCAACAGAAAAAAAAAAGGCATGAGGATCTTGGCATATTTTTCGATCCCGTTCTTAACCCCCGAAATTACAATGTACGCTGTAAGGAACAACATGACCAGAAACCAGATAATGGGTCTCCAAATGCCTGATGTGAAGGAATCATAATGTTGACTGAAAAATTGAGTCAGGGCTGCACTGTCCATGGATGAAAACCCGTATTTTCCGGGAAACAACAGCCATTTTACCGACTGGACCACATACTCCAGTGTCCAGCCTGCTACCACTGTATAAAAAGCGAAGATCAGGAATACTGCAACAACACCCAGCATTCCAATCAGATACCATTTTGTACCCGGAGCAATTTTTCTGAATGCCCCCACCGGATTCAATTGTGCAGAACGACCGATGATAAATTCAGACATCATTACCGGTATCCCGATAGCGGTAATGAAGATCAGGTAAATCAACAGAAAAGCACCCCCTCCGTTCTGGCCGACCACATAGGGAAACCTCCAGATATTGCCCAATCCTATGGCAGATCCGGCCAATGCTGCAAGGACTCCGAATTTACTGCTGAAATTGTCCCTTTCACCCTTTCCGCCCTGCACCATAACTGAACCACTTACAAACGATCAATACAGTTCAAATCATGAAAGGCCACTTTCAATCGTTCTATCATAGACTTTTCTCCCTCCCTAAGCCAGGCTCTGGGATCATAAAACTTCTTATTTGGTTTGTCTTCTCCCTGGGGATTTCCAATTTGCCCCTGCAGGTAATCATGATTGGCTGCTTCGTATTTCCTTACTCCGTCCCATGTTGCCCATTGAGTATCCGTATCAATATTCATCTTGATCACACCATATCCGATGGCCTCCCTGATCTCATCGGGAGAAGAGCCGGAACCACCGTGAAATACAAAGTTCAGGGGTTTCTTACCAAGAGAATATTTCTTCTCCACATATTTCTGTGAATTGTCCAGGATCTTGGGAGTGAGTTTTACATTGCCGGGCTTATATACCCCGTGAACATATCCAAAGGAGGCAGCGATGGTAAACCGGTCACTCACTTTCAAAAGTTCTTCGTAAGCATAGGCTACGTCCTCCGGCTGGGTGTAAAGCAAGGAATTATCCATACCTCTATTGTCCACTCCATCCTCCTCTCCCCCGGTAACCCCGAGTTCAACTTCCAGGGTCATGCCCATTTTGCTCATGCGCTCAAGGTATCTCTTACAAATCTCCATATTTTCCTCAAGAGGTTCCTCGGAAAGGTCGAGCATATGTGAACTGTACAGCGGCTTGCCCCATCTTTCAAAATGTCTTTCACCGGCATCCAGTAATCCGTCTATCCAGGGAAGCAGTTTCTTGGCCGCGTGGTCTGTATGAAGAATTACAGGAACCTCGTATTCTTCTGCCATGTAATGAACATGTTTTGCACCGCTTACCGCACCGGCAACAGCTGCCTTCTGGTTCTCGTTGGAAAGCCCTTTACCTGCAAAGAACACGGACCCTCCGTTGGAAAACTGAATAATGACAGGTGAATTTACCAGTTTGGCAGACTCTATCACTGCATTTACTGAGTTGGTCCCCACTACATTAACAGCGGGTAGAGCGAATTCATTCTGTTTGGCAACAGAGAAAACCTTTTGAACATCGGAGCCAGTTACAACACCGGGATTTACAACATCTAAAATCTTCTTGGACATGATCAAAATTATTTATAATAAAAGTATGTTAAAGAGCGAACAAAATTAGAATAAATATTGGTAAAATCAACAGCATCAGAATGGATAACCAATGGCAACATTGAAGGTCAGATCCCTCCCTTTTATGCCTGAATTCCCAGGTAACCACGCCGATCCTTCAATCGGGTAGGGATAGCGCAATGGAATTCCAAGGTCAAACCTGAAAATAAAGAAACTGAACACAAACCGGGTACCCGCCCCGGTGCCCACCGCTATTTCTTTATAGAATCTTGTAATATCGAATCCTGCTCCCTCCCTGTTATCCTCTTTCGACAGGGACCAGATGTTCCCGGCATCAACAAACAGGGCTGCTTCTACTTTCCAGAAGAGTTTGAACCGGTATTCCATATTGGCCTCAAGCTTAACATCGCCGGTCTGGTTTGGATAGACAGACTCTTCAGGATCAACGTAGGAACCGGGCCCCAGGTTCTTTACCTGCCAGGCCCTTATGCTGTTGGCACCACCTGAAAAATACTGTTTCTCAAAGGGCATGGCATTCGAGTTCAGATATGCATAACCTATCCCTGCAAAACCCCGAAGTACCAGGCTGACATCCTCGTAAAGGAAATGATATGTCCTGAAATCAATATCTGTTTTCAGATACTGGGCGTAGTTGACCCCGAGCAGCTGGTAATTCCCCTCTCCTGGATCCGGAGCAAACAGTTTATATCCACCGTAAAACATATTGCCTGCAGTTTCGACGTTGATCCTCAAATCCTGAAAATCCTGATTCTTTAACAATTTCTGGTTGGAAAAGATCATTGTATACCTGCTATCCATTATCAGGTGGGGTTCATAGCTGTAAAAGAGATATTTGCCCTGCAGCCAGGTTTCAAAATCGTCAGATTTATATGGAGTCAGGATCAGGCTGGCTTCCATTGGCAGGACCCTGTGAGTCAGTTTGTTATTGCCCTTCCATTCATAACCGAATGATGCATTTGCCAGGGTCCTTGTATAATCGGGACGTTTCTGATAATTATAGGATAACCTGATATTGGTTTGCGGATTGTACCTGCGTATGAACTGGTCCGTTTTAAACGGTAGGAGGAATTTTGGGATCCTGAGCCGGGCCTCCACACCGAACTCCTGCATATAGCTCAGGCTGGCAGAGGTTTCTGAGGTTGATTCCCGCAATGTTTCAAGGGCACCAAGGAATGAAAGTTCAAATTGCTCCGAGCCTCCAAACAGGTTCCTGTGCCTGTAGCTCAGATTTCCTGCTGCTCCAATATTCCCCCCCGAATTGGTGCCCTCCACCTTAATGGTATATGACTGACGGGTGGCCGGGGCGATCAGCACTTCACAATCCAGGAGACCTTCCTCATTGTCCACCTCGTTGAACTTTATATCCACCATTTTAAATGCACTTAATGAAGTGAGATTGCGGTAGGTGCGCTGAACATTGGAGGCATTGAACAGTTCGTTGGGAATTATATAGTTCTTCTGAGTTACTACCGAAGGGCGAATGTTTGGTTTTCCAGTGTAAACAACATGAATACTGTCGTAGAGCAGCGTGTCTTTACCGGTCATAACCGAATCCCGAATGCGAGGTGAAGAAACTGCCTCATAATCAGTTACAAGATAGACATCCCGTATTCTGTATACCTGATGATCGCGATGGATTACCCTCCCCCTGCTATCCAGCCCGGGATAATTCTTTATTCCAAGGGTAATATCCACCTGGTTGCTTTTCAGGGCCGTATCCACGTCATAATAGACAAAATCGCGCGTAAAACTGAAGTAGCCGCTGTCACGAAGGACTTTTTCGATCCGTATTCGTTCATCCTGAAGCACATCAACGTCGAATAGTCCCCCTCTCCTGAACTTGCTTGAGGTGGTATCGGCCAGGACAATTGAAGAAAGGGTGGCATCCTGGAAAAAATAGCTGATATTTCTTATCCGGTACGGACGATTGGGATTGACATTATAAATAACTTTTGCCCGTTGGTTCTTAAATATTGTGGTATCCGAAACCTCAACATTATAATATCCCTTATTGCGAAGATAAAGCCTCAACTGTTCGGCCGATTTCTCTTTCAGATCTTCCTTATAAATCACCGGAGGTTCCCCGATCTGCCTGAGCCACCTGTGAAACCCATTATCCTTGTCTGGTGAAGAGAGGTTGTAGAGTGAGAGGTAAAACCTCCAGAAAAATATACGCTTATTAGGTTTCTGCTTTACGTAATCATTCAGTGCCTTATTGTCGAACTCCCCTTCTCCGGACTCTATTTTATAGCTATGCAGCAAGTACTTGTCTTCAGGAACAAATTTTGTTGCATTACAGGAATAAAAAAGAACCGGGAAAATGAAAATAAACAGATATGGGTTCCGGATTCGCAAGTTAGTCTTGTAAAAAAGTAAAAGTACAAATTTTAATGCAGTCAAATATTTGTAGATATTTGCAGATATACAATATTCATGTAATGATTTCCGCATCCAACTCAAAACTGATAAGATCGCTCCGTAACAAAAAATACAGGGATCAGCACAGGTTATACCTGGTTGAGGGGGACAAAATAGTGAAAGAATTGCTTTCTTATGTATATCCACGGGAAGGACACAGGATCCAACAGCTATTCGCCAGTGGTGAATGGATTGAACGTAACAGCTCCATTACCGGTGGTAAGGGGATCCGGATCCATGAAACAGATGAGTCGGAAATGAAGAAGATCAGCAACCTTGTCACTCCACAACAGGTTATGGCAGTGGTCAGCATCCCGGAGCCCGGAGAGGTTTCAGAGGTGCTGGAAGGAAACACAGTACTTGTTTTCGAATCAATTCGTGATCCCGGTAACCTGGGGACCATCATCAGGACTGCAGACTGGTTTGGAATTAACCATATTGTCTGTTCGCCGGATTCGACCGATATATATAATGCCAAAGTGGTCCAGGCCACCATGGGAGCCATAGCCCGGATGAGGATATATTACGCAGATATCGAACGTCTCCTTACCGGACCCGGGCTTGAGGGTAAAACCGTATATGGCACTTTTATGAAGGGGGAAAATATCTATGGGATCAAACTGGTACCAGAATCCCTGTTCCTGTTTGGAAATGAGTCACACGGACTATCGGATAAATATGATCCCTTTATCACCCGCCGAATTACCATTCCCTCTTTTTCAAATGGAACACAGGGTACTGAATCACTTAATGTTGCCTCTGCTGTTTCGGTGCTCTGCTCGGAGATCAGACGGAGGTGAAATTCCCCTGTGCTATTCGAAGTGAAAGTTGAGCATCAGTATATATGAAGTGACCCGTTCGATGGATGTAACGAACTCAATATGGCCGGTCCTCGGATCATCAATGATATTACGCATACCCACAGCCAGTTTAATCTCCGGTGCAAACTTAAAGTACTTCAGATAGGTATCCACCCCGAATCCGAACTCCAGAAAAAAATCGGCCGGTTTGAATTTAATATACTCATCCGATTCATTATCGTACATCT
>CAZIAU010000240.1:0-5412 GCA_964536755.1 uncultured Bacteroides sp.
TTACAATTTCTTGATACTGGTCTTTTAAATCATGCCCTTGGGATACAGTCAACATTGATCGGATTGAATGATTTTAGTGATGCATTCAGAGGAAGGATCATCCAGCATGCAGTTTATCAGCAGCTTCAATCCCATATTTCAGAACCCAGTCGCCGCCTGCATTTCTGGGTCAGAGAAAAAACAAATGCTACTTCTGAGGTTGACCTGATCTTTCAATATCTTCAATTCCTTATCCCAATTGAAGTGAAGTCCGGGCCTAAGGGAAAGCTAAAGTCATTGTATCAATTTATGGAACGGACCAGTCATTCTTATGCAGTTCGCTTGCTGGCAAATACATATCATGAGGAAGAAGTAAAGACTGCTAACGGTAAACAATTCACACTTTATAATCTGCCCTATTTTCTTGCTTCAAGTATCCCTGAATATATAAATTGGATAGTCAAACAAAATGATTGAATCCTGTCGTACTTCATGCTAAAGTCAGGCCTTTATTATTCGAATGAAAGTTTGTTTCAGGAAAGACACAGAAGGTACAGGCCAATCGTATTGTTCCCGGCAATTCTCGACTTTTCGATTATAAACTGACTGCGGTCGATCAGGTTCGGTAAGCCACCTATTGAAGTATAATGACGATAGTTGCGGAAATGCCTCCTTCCAGCTGCGATTTCAGAAAGTATGATCACCAGCTTTGAATACCACCCCTTAATCCTTTGGGGTGTGCCAACGTGAAAATCGATCAACAGGATGCGCCCATCAGCCTTTAATACGCGTTTCATCTCACTCAGAACACGGCTTCGTACATCGTCATCCATTTCATGTAACACAAGCATGCAAAGTATAAGATCAAAGGAGTTCTTCTCCCAGGGCATCTTTGTCGCATCTGCCTGACGAAGATCTGCACTTTTCCCCAACCTCTCTCCGGCAATTTTTAACATTGAGGGAGAAGTATCAATCCCGTGTAATTCGCATTTATATCTGCTATAGGTTTCAAGATGGGTTCCCGTACCACACCCCACATCCAGGATGGTTCCTCCCCTGGGTGGTATGTATAGGCGGACACCGAGGACCCTTAAACCTTTGTTCATCGACTCAAACACCCTGTCGTAGAGACCTGCCACCCGCCTGTATGGATCTCTTTCCATAACTTTTTCTTCTATAACAATGATCTACCCGTTAATGTTGATTTGAATGAAAAACTTGAGCTATGAGATCATTTTTATAACTTTAATAGATTTCAGGGTGCTCAGAATGTAATCAGATAATAAGAATTTAATTATGACGGCATTTCAAAATAAATTTAAGAACCCAATATTCCTGGCTTTAGTAATAACATCCTGTAATCTGTTTGCCCAGAATTACTTTGTTGAGAAGAATGTTATGGTTCCTATGAGGGACGGAGTTAATTTAGCTACTGATATATTCTTCCCTGCCGAAAAAGGCAAAAAGCAGGATGGAAAATTCCCGGTAATATTTCAACGAACTCCCTACAACAAAGAACTTTATGAGTTTAACATTGATTTTTATTGCAGGAACGGTTATATCTTGATTTTCCAGGATTGCCGCGGACGTTATAATTCGGAAGGTATATTCAGCAAATATGTGAACGAGCCCGAAGACGGTTACGATGCCATTGAATGGATAGCCAGGCAACCCTGGAGCAACGGCAAGATTGGTATGGAAGGAGCATCTTACGGCGCTCATGTACAGGCATCAGCTGCAAAACTAAATCCTCCTCATCTGAGCACAATCATGCTGACTGTCGGGGGAACGTCTAACGGTTGGAGACATGCCATACGGTGTTATGGTGCTTTTTGCAACAAGCAACTGACCTGGGCCTTCTCCAACCTGGCCAAAGAAACACCCGATCCTGTTGTAAAACAAAGGATGAAAAATGAATCCGTTCTCGACTGGTTTCATGCACTTCCATTAAAAAAAGGTCTCAATCCACTTGCATCGAATCCGGAAATAGAAGATTACATCTTCGAAATGATGGAGCATTCTGATTATGATGAATACTGGAAGCAGATGGGATTTAACTGGGAAGAGTATTATGATCAGACCTCAGACATCCCTATGATCCATATTTCAGGCTGGTACGACAACTATTGCCAGACTGCTATTGATAATTATACAGGATTAAGTAAAATAAAAAAATCACCAGTTAAATTGTTAATGGGACCCTGGACCCATAACACGGGACAAACGTATGCAGGTGATGTTGAATTCGGAAAGGATGCAGAAAATCCTGTTGATATGGAATGGCAAAAGAAATGGTTTGATCATTTCCTAAAAGGAGTAAAAAATGGCATCGAAGGAGAGGCTCCTGTGACATTTTTTTTGATGGGGACTGGAGACGGACATAAAGACGGGAACGGACGTCTTTTTCACGGTGGTACCTGGCGTACAGCTGACAACTGGCCTCTGCCTGAGACAAAATATGTTAATTATTATTTGCACGAAGGCGGTATTCTAAGCCCTTCAGAACCTGACGGGAATGAGGCTTCCGTGACTTATATATACGATCCGGAGGATCCGGTCCCTACCATAGGAGGTTCTATGGCTTCAACAAAACCGGTATGGTCCGGGGGAGCTTTTAATCAAAGAGAGAAACCTTATGACGGAGACCCTGACAGAGGTTTTTATGGATCCAAACCACCATATCTGCCATTAAGTGCAAGAAAAGATGTCATGGTATATCAAACCGAACCTTTAAAAAAGGATATACTGATTATAGGGCCTGTGATAGTAAAGGTTCACGCCTCGTCTGATTGTGTGGATACAGATTTTACGGCTAAACTGGTCGATGTTTATCCTCCATCCGGCGATTATCCAGGAGGATACGACATGAATATTACAGATGGAATTATACGAGCTAGATACAGGAAATCACCTGAAAAAGCAGAGTTGATGGTGCCGGGTGAAGTATATGAATTTACTATCATCCCGTTTCCAACGGCCAATCTGTTTAAAAAAGGGCACAGGATCAGAATTGATATCTCAAGCTCCAATTTTCCTAACTATGATGTGAATCCGAATACAGGTGAGAAAATAGGATTTAACCTGAGATCGGTGAAGGCCAACAATACAATCTATCATGATAGTGCAAGACTTTCATATATTATTTTACCTATAGTTGAGGAGCAATAGTATCAAAGACTTATCTTTTATCGAACATAGTATTTTTAGATAGTTTCTGAAGATCAACACAGACCATTTTTTCGAGGTTTCGGACGATAAGCTTTCCCTGACTATAGGCCAGAGGAGCCCATGCCTGTGATTTTTCAGAACTGAAAAATGAGGCTTTCCCAACCTCCCTGTACCCCTCGGGAGAGGGTTCTATCAAATGGATATCCCCGTTCTTCCCATCTTGATTTATGATCAATCCATCAACCAGAATCAGGGCCCCTAATTCGAAATCGGGAGCTGATCCTTTTTCCCAAACGAGTTTTCCTTCAAGATTCAGGCACATCATCTGGGTTGGATTTTTAGTATGATTCAGATATAGGTGATCTTCAAAAAGGACCGCAGGATGTATTTTACTCCCAACCTCCTCGGTAAAGAATAGTTCCTTTACCCGAAAGTCAGATCCTTCCCTTACAATTTCCAGCATTATGGATACAGGATCATAGTTGCCGTTATAGGAGCAATCAGTAAGAAATAGTCTTTTCTCATCAATTACCGTAGCCGGAGTAATTGTTGCAAAAGAATGTAATCCTTCATATTTCCATAACTCTTCACCCGATTCAGCATCAAAAGAGGTTACTTCAGCTGTTTTTGTCGAGTCCTTCCTGTCATACGGGCTGATCACAATCACCTGGTCTTTTCCTCCAAATCCAGCCAGAATTGGTGAAACATGAAAATTGATCCCGGTCAGCGGTCGGCTTTGCCAGACTATCTCTCCGGTAACCTTATTGAATGCCACTACTCCTGCTTTTTTTCCCTGAGGAGCAACAATTACCAGATCCTTATAGATCAACGGAGATTGGGAAACACCCCAGTTTGGCCTTTCCCCCTCAAATTCTTCGAGCAGATTGTGATTCCATACCGGAAAGTGGGATTTTTTGTCAATGCAATAGATATGGCCAAGGGGACCAACAATCCATACATAATCCCTGTCAACTGCTGGTACAGCTCTGGAACCCGGATAAGGCACCCCACCTTCAGCTTTATATGAATAATTCCACTTTTCTTTACCTGAGATTAAATCAATACACCTTAATATGTCAGTTTCTCCCTTTTTCCTGTCCAGGATAAATACTTCGTCTTTAAAATTACTTGCACCACCGTAACCTTCACCCAGGGCAAATGACCAAAGCTCCACAGGACCTGGTTCTGTCCAGGTTCTTAATATATGGGGGCCCTCAATGGTTGCATTTCTGTCAGGTCCCAAATACTGATTCCAATTTTTATTCTTAACACAACTTTGAATAAATACGGCAATCACAATTAAAATGACATATTTTTTTCCTCCCATATGACTTGGATTTATTTCGGCCGAAAATACAAAAATTCTTCTGCTATAATTTATATGTTCATTATCTTTATACCAGCCCAGGGCATATACAGAAGATATATCTTCATCAGAGTAACATGTTGATTTCTAAAAAACCTGCAAATGAATCCATCGGACAGTAATATTTTTCAGCCTGTGAACGATCCTATCAAACCTCATTCACAGGTCAGCTCCTGTATCGAGATCCTTGATTTCGACGAAATGGTGGACAATGGAGAAATCTCAAAAATCCAGGTACTCTTTGAAAGTATCGGACAGGAGATCTATAATGCAAGGAAGAAGAATTATTCCTGGGGATTTAAAATTATTGAACCGGAATTTCTTAACTTCTCCGAACGCATCATACTGATATCAAAACTGTTCAAAGAGGAGCATCTGTTTGATCTGAACAGTGTTATTTTTAAGCTTTTTACTGAATTCAATAACATTGTTCTTTCCACGGCTTTGCATATGCATATTCCGGTGCGTGGGATTATTCGTATCGGGGACACATACCGGGGTATTGTCAGATCCAGGAAACCGGCATTGGTTTCAGGGAAAGATCCCTTAATTCTTTCCGATCTGTTAAAGGTCTATTCAATTGGAGATATATTTCCCAATGGATTTTCAGAAGGTCTTATTCCCGCTGTGGAAATGCCATATCACTTCGGGAAGAACCTAAACAGATCATCAGCAGAAATTGCTAACCTGGATTCTGTCGGTATCTTCATGCCCATAGAGTATAACAAGGACAAGACTGCCGATGTTACCATTCTGTCCAATATGATCGTTGAGACAAAGATAGACGGACAAGAATATTTTGCCTGCAACTGGAAGCAATGGATGAGTGAACACTCCGACTGTTTCCCGGACAACATTATTGCATTTGCCGAAACTGAAGCAAAAAACGGATCATCTCC
>CAZIAU010000241.1:0-5411 GCA_964536755.1 uncultured Bacteroides sp.
TGAGGCAACGCCCTCACCTAGCCTCTCCCACGGGGAGAGGGATGGGGTGAGGGGGTCCGGTAACGTCATCATCACCGTCCAAGACAACGGCCCCGGGATCCCGGAAGAGAAGCTCAAAGACGTATTCCGGCCCTTTTACACCACCAAAGAAACGGGAACAGGGCTTGGGCTTGCGATCTCCCTGGAGATCATAGTTTCCCACGGTGGGGAAATAGGCTTTCGTAAAAACGAACCACGGGGTACCATTTGTTTTATAACTTTACCAATAATCAAAGAAACAACCTGAGGCTGTGGAGGCAACAAATAAGACCATCCTGGTTGCAGATGACAAGGAATCCATGAGGCGCAATATCAGGGACCTCCTGGAGCCCATCGGTTATAATGTGCATCAGGCGGAAAACGGGGAAGCGGCAATACGGATATTTTCCAATATTGAACCCGACCTGGTGATCCTGGACATCAATATGCCGGATATGAACGGGCTGGATGTACTGGAGAGGTTGAAAGTGCGGAACAAGGGGGTTCCCATTATCGTATTTACCGCTTTCGGTACCAGTGAACGTGCCATCCGGGCCATGAAAAGCGGGGCGTTCGACTACATCGAGAAGCCTTTTGAAATGGATGAATTTGTTCTCAGCGTGGAACGAGCACTTCAATACGGCAGCCTGTTGAAAGAAGTGACACGGCTGCGCAGCATGGTCGACGAGCAATCCGAACCGGCCCTGGATGATTATATAATTGGGAACAGCCCGAATATGCAGGAGATTTACAAGCTGATCGGAAGGGTTGCCCCCTCGGATGCCACGGTCCTGATACAGGGGCAAAGCGGAACAGGGAAGGAACTGGTGGCCGATGCCATCCACCGCCATTCCCATCTTTCAGACAAACCCTACCTGAAGATCAACTGCGGCGCCCTTTCCGAATCACTGCTGGAAAGTGAGATCTTCGGGCACGAAAAAGGTTCTTTTACGGGAGCCTTTGCACAGCGGAAAGGTCTGTTTGAAATGGCTAACGGCGGCACCCTATATCTTGACGAAATCAACAGTATGCCGCAGTCCCTGCAGGTGAAGCTGCTCAGGGTCCTGCAGAAACAACCTTTCTTCCGGGTGGGGGGGGACCGGCCGGTAAGCGTGGATGTGAGGATCATCGCCTCCTGCAACAAAGATATCCGGGCCGAAGTTGAGCAGGGTAACTTCCGGGAGGACCTTTACTACAGGCTGAATGTGGTGTTCATCCATGTTCCGCCGCTGCGGGAAAGGATCTCCGACATTGAAGTGCTGGCCAGGCATTTCCTTCAGAAATACGGAGCAGGAAAGATGATAACGATCCCTTCCGGAACACTTGCAAAATTAAAAAAGTATGCATGGCCCGGGAATGTGCGTGAACTGGAGAATACGATCCACAGCGCCCTTGTGACGAGCTCCGGAGAAATCCTGGAGATCGACCAGATCCCGGTATCCCCGGGGCAGGGAAAAAGCGGGGCGAATTATATGGAACTGATCGAACAGGGAATGTCAATGAAGGACGTCATAGAGGTTGTGGAGAAGAAGATCATTAACGAAGCCCTGGCTCGGTTTGGCTACAACCAGTCCAAAACAGCGGATTACCTGAAGATCAACCGTCGCCTCCTGTACACCCGGCTAAAGGACTGGACACCCTAGGAGGTGAAGATACTTGTTCAGTACCCTTCGGCACTGCCTCCCCGGCGCTTATCCGCGGAACCAGTGTAAAGTTGGGTTTCCGGGTCCGCCATGATCATTTGTACACCTCCGAAGAAGAGGTCAATACCCTCGTATATGTTCAGGCTGTGTCCCATCTCTTCCAGCCTGGACCTCACCCCGGGAAGGATCCCCGATTCCAGGTGTAGCTTGTCTTCCCTGTGACTGCAATAAAAACGTGGTGCCAGGTTGGCATCTTCCGCATCCATGTGGTAATCCACTACGTTGACTACCACCTCGATCATGGTACTGATGATCCTTGCGGCTCCCGGGGAACCTATCACCAGGAAGGGTTCACCCTGCTTCAGGAGGATCGTAGGCATAATGGAGCTCCGTGCTGTCTTTCCGTCGGCGTAGATGTTGGGGCTCTCCCTGTCGTTAAACGAGAAATTGGTCATGGCGCAGTTGAAGATGACTCCATTCACCGTCTGGCCCGAGCCAAAGAAAAGGCCCAGTGTCTGTGTAAGGGAGACACAGTTGCCCTCCCTGTCAATGACCGACAGGTGGGTCGTATGACCGCCGTCGTATTCCCTTTCCCTTCCTGTTCCGGGTTCCTGGAAAGCTATCCTGTCCCCACAAGGATGCATAAGGTTTGTCTCCGTGAAAGGATAGGGGTCCCCCGGTTTTGCAGCATCGTAAGGCGATGGGTCCAGTTTTGCAGGATTGATCCTCCTGTACCGGGACCTGCCGTAGGCTTTTGAGGTCAGGCCGTCCACCGGAACGCTTACCATGTTAGGATCACCCAGGTACCGGAAACGGTCCGCATACACGTACCTTTCGGTTTCTGCCATGAGGTGTAGTGACTCGGCAGACTCGCTGTAGTGTGGATGTTCCCCGAGTGGGTAGCTTTCCAGCATATTCAATGCTTCAATGAGGGTCATTCCGGACTGCGGGGGTGTGGCTGTCAGCACTTCATATCCCCGGTAGCTTCCCATCAGAGGTTCTGACAGGGCGGCTTCATAGGAGGCAAAGTCATGCAGTGTCTGTGCCCCCCCTCTTTCTACGAGTCCATTTACCATGCTTTCCGCCAGGGGCCCTTCATAGAAACCTTTCCTGCCTTCCCGGGCAATGATCCGCAGGGTTCGGGCCAGCTCCTCCTGAACGATCACATCCCCTTCCATATAGGGGAAGCCTTCCGAAGTAAATATGCCTATGGTTGTCTCGTCCGAAAGGATGGTCTCGATGTTATCCAGGAGGATTCTTGCCAGGACCGCGTCCACCGTAAAACCTTTCGCGGCCAGCCTTATAGCAGGGGCCATGATGGTCTCCAGGGGCAGGGAGCCGAACTTCTCGTGGGCAAGGGTCAGCCCTGCACCTGTTCCGGGGATGCATACCGATTTACCGCTGAGGGCATCCTTTCGTCCCGAATAGCCTGCCTCAGAACCCTTTTCGGATGCTTTCGCGTAGTAGTCGATATAGTAGGATTCCTTCCGGTCGTTCAGGTAGATCACCATGCCCCCACCGCCTCCTATCCCTGATCCGTCGGGTTCCACCACGCCTATGGCAAAGGCAGCTGCTATTGCTGCATCCACTGCATTACCGCCCTGTTTGAGTATCTCCAGGGCTGCCCCGGTGGCCAGGGGATGTGCCGTGGCAGCCATGCCATTTGAAAAGGACTGGGGCTGTGCATGGCCAGGAATGTAAACGGGCCCAGATATTATCAGGACCAGCCATGCAGCTATCCACTGAAGGGGTTTCATGATTTTTGCTGTTATTTAAACAACTCTCCCAGCGGAGTAGCGGCAGCTGCAATATTCTCTGCCAGGTCAAGGGGAATGTGGTTTTCCGAGGCGATATCGGAAAAGAAATTATCCTCGTTACCCTGCGATACCACGATCATATGTCTGGAATTCTTCCCCACCAGGGCATTGAAGGCGTCTGATTGTCCCATTCTCCTGGCGTTGCCCCCCACATGCATTAGGATGATGGGGATATGTTCCCCGCGGGCTGCATCCACCAACGCCTGTACCCTGTCCATTTCTTCTTCCTGGCTGATACCGGCTGCACCCAGGCCCTTGGAACTGAATCCCGGCACGATAAGCAGGGTCTTTACTCCTTCCAGGTCATCCACCGTGGCCATGGGTATGGTTTCTGCATCCAGCTTCACCCTGGAGGCCAGCAGTTCCACCAGTTTCACATCGGCGCTCTGCCCGGCAGAGGAGATAAGCACCGGCTGCTGGAACTCCTGGGTAAGACCGGCAAATGGGATCGAGATTAACAGGAGAAGGATCCCGGGACCTTTCAATGTTCTCATATTAAGTATCTTTTATAAAAGATTTTCAAATGATGTGCCAAATTCTGTATATAAAAGAATGTGAATGTAATGAATATAGTGGAGAACCATCCAATGGGTTAAGAAGGCCCACCATGTAGTGTCGGTTTCTCCCAGCAGGGTAGCTTCCTTTATCGCCATTCTTTTCATTCGGGCAGATGCGGATCACTTAAATTCCTGACTTGCAGAGGACCAAAGCTTCCTGCCGGGAGCATAATAGAGGCTGTTGTCCGGCTCTCCCTGGATGGCATGCTTTTTGGGTCTGTGCCTGCATTGTTCCCGGTCTGAATTGCATGTAAAATGAGCATGGAGCTGATCATCCTTATCCTGATGCTTGCCATATTCGCGGTAAGCGTATTCTTTTTAAAGATGCCTGCAGGGGTATCCCTGATCATAGCAGCCATAGCGGGTGCCCTGATTGCAGGGGAGGGCCTTCCGGTGGGGCAACTGGTGGAAGGGGGTTTCGGTTTCCTTGAGGCTATCCTGATCATAGCCACGGCTATGATCTTCATGAAAACCATGGAAGCAAGCGGGGTACTGGCACGGATCAGTCTCTGGATCATGGGGACCTTCCATAAAAGACCCACGCTGCTCATGATGGTGATCGTGCTTTTTGTTATGTTCCCGGGGATGCTGACCGGCCTTTCATCCACCTGTGTACTGACCACGGGAGTACTTGTGGCCCCTGTATTGTTGGCCATGGGGATTCCCAGGCTGGCCACCGGTTCGCTCATAGCCATGGCGGCCGTTTTCGGCGAAGTGGCTCCTCCCATCAGCATACCGGCGATGATTATTGGCGGTGGCGTGGATATGCCCTATATTGGATTTGCATTGCCCCTGCTGCTGGTCTCTCTGCCGCCGGCTCTCTTTACTGCCCTCTACTTCCGCTACCGTTTCGTGGGGAAGATCTCTGTTCACGACGTGATGGGTAAGCTGGAACCTTATGAGACAGGGAAAGGGGGACTGCTGTCCTATATTCCCCTGATCTTTGTGATCACATACATGATAGGGGAGATCGTCCTTCATCAGTTCCTGCCCCACCTTGGTGTGCCCCTGGTCTTTACCACGGGAGCGGTCCTCGGATTGATCATCTCACCGCAGATCCCTTTCATCCGGGTTTCAAGGGAAGCCCTCCGGATGGCTCTTCCCGTAATAGTGATCCTTGTTGGCGTCGGGATGTTCCTGCAGATCCTGACCCTTACCGGTGTCCGGGGATACCTGGCGGTTTCGGCGCTTAAACTGCCGGAGGCCATAAAATACCTCGCAGCTTCCCTGATGCCCTTTATGGGTTCGGCCTATGCTTCTGCTTCAGTTATAGGAGTTCCCCTGGTATATGTTTTTATCGGAAAGAGCTCCATCGTGGTCACTGCCTCGCTGGTGATGACCTCTTCCCTTGGTGACCTGATGCCCCCGCCCTCCCT
>CAZIAU010000242.1:0-5401 GCA_964536755.1 uncultured Bacteroides sp.
TGCCTTTACGAATGAAAAATTATATGTGTGATTTAAACAGCTGTCAACTCTATTAAGCAGGTCCGGCCGGTCAAGGTATGAAACCTGAGCAATATTCAGTGTCCAGGCACATAAAGCAATTATAAATGTAAATGGTCTTATGTGCATACCCGGCAAAGATAGAAATTAAAAAAAGGTCACCCACTTCCGTGCTTTTTTCGCATTTTTGTGTTTTACAGATTCAATAATGATTCAGATAGGGGATAAAATAGTAAGCAGAGAGTTATTTACGAACCACTTTGTATGTCATCTCGAAAAATGTGAAGGGAATTGTTGCGTTTTCGGGGACTCCGGTGCACCTCTTGAAAATGGGGAAGCTGATCTGCTTGAAAAGAATATTGACAGGATCGCTCCTTTTATGAGCGCTGAAGGTTTAAGGGCTGTCAAAGAAAAAGACGCCTGGGTGATCGACAGTGACGGTGATCAGGTTACGCCACTTGTGGGAAGGGAAGAGTGTGCATATGTCTTTTTTGAAGAAGGGATTGCCAGGTGTGCTGTTGAAAAGGCTTTTGAGGAAAGATCTATTAATTTTCAGAAGCCGGTTTCATGCCATTTATACCCGATCAGGATCGGTAAATTAAAAAATGCAATCGCCCTGAATTATCATCAGTGGAGTATCTGTGAACCTGCCAGGATCCTTGGAAAGCAGGAGGAGATGCCGGTTTTCAGGTTCCTTAAGGATTCTGTTATCAGGGTATTTGGTACTGAATTCTATAACGAAATGGAATCAGCCTACCGCGAGTTGATAGAAACGACAAAAAACAGTTAGATATATTTTTAAATCCTGTTGCAAATAGTTCGGTTATATGGAAAAAATAAAGAGTTATGTTAATTCAAACCGGAAAAGATTCCTGGAAGAATTATTTGACCTGGTCAGAATTCCCTCCATCAGCGCAATTGAAGAATATGGGGAGGATATGCTTAAAGCGGCAGGTTTTATTAAAGATTCATTACTAAAAGCGGGTGCAGATCATGCAGAGGTGAAAGAAACGTCGGGATGGCCCGTTGTTTACGGTCAAAAATATATTGATGATTCATTACCTACGGTTCTGGTTTATGGCCATTATGATGTTCAGCCTGTTGAACCCCTGGATTTATGGGATTCGCCTCCCTTTGAGCCTGCGATCAGGGATGAAAAAATCTATGCCAGGGGTGCTGATGACGATAAAGGGCAATTGTTTATGCATATCAAAGCATTTGAATTGATGAACCGGACGGGAACACTGGCATGCAATGTGAAATTTATGATCGAGGGTGAGGAAGAGATTGGTTCACCCAGTTTGAAAGAATTCTGCAAGGAGAATAAAGATCTGCTGGAAGCAGATATTATTCTCATTTCTGATACCACTATGATTGCTCAGGATATTCCTTCAATTACAGTAGGATTAAGGGGGCTGAGTTATCTCGAAGTGGAAGTTACAGGACCCAGCAGGGACCTCCATTCAGGATTATATGGAGGAGCGGTGGGAAATCCGGCTAACCTGCTGGCCGGGATGATTGCTTCCCTGACAGATGAGAATAATCACATTACTATTCCCGGGTTCTATGATGACGTGGAAGAAGTTTCCGATGCCGAGAGGTCTGAAATGGCCAGGGCCCCATTCAGTCTTGATGAATATAAAAAGGCGATCGATATTGAAGAGGTGGTTGGTGAGAAAGGATTTTCAACCAATGAAAGGACGGGGATCCGGCCAAGTCTGGACGTGAATGGGATCTGGTCGGGATATACTGGTGAAGGGGCCAAGACAGTCCTCCCCTCAAAAGCTCATGCAAAAATCTCCATGCGACTTGTACCCAATCAGGATTCCGGGAAGATAGACCAGCTATTCATTGACCATATGAAGAAAATAGCCCCCAGGGGTACAAAAGTAGAGGTAAAAAGCCTACACGGCGGACAGGGATATATAACACCTATAGAATTTCCTGCTTACCGGGCCGCGTGCAGGGCTATTGAGGAGAGCTTCGGCAAACAACCTATTCCGGTCCGAAGTGGTGGCAGTATCCCTATTGTTTCAGATTTTGAGGAGGTCCTGGGGATTAAGTCGATCCTTATGGGTTTTGGCCTGGATTCTGATGCCATTCATTCACCGAACGAAAATTTCCCGTTATTCAATTTCTACAAAGGGATTGAAACCATACCCCTTTTCTACAAATATTTTGCAGCTGAAATGGGTTAACGGGAAATTATATAATTCTGTCTGAACACCATCTGCGAATCGCGGGTGGTGTTTTTTATTCAGGAAACATATGAAAAAATAAGGGTAATTTGAAAATAAATGAAAAAAAATGCCTTTGTCGTCTAAAAAAATAGGGGTACGGATTAAAAAATACATATATTTGCAGCAATAAACCTAATATTTATCTTAAATCTAAATTTACTATTATGGCTGTTATCAGGTTTAAAGCACTTGAACAGGTCTTCAACAGGAAGCCTATGCATGTCACTCCACCATCTGACAAGACCTCCGATTATTATGCAATCAATGTCTTTGACAAAGTGAAAATGCAAAAGTATCTCTCAAGAGACGCTTTTTCTCACGTAATGGAATCAATTGATAAAGGTATAACGATAGATAGAAAAAAAGCAGATGCGGTAGCCAATGGTATGAAAGCATGGGCTATTGAGAGGGGAGCCACTCATTATACACACTGGTTCCAGCCCCTTACGGGTGGAACGGCTGAAAAGCATGATGCATTTATAAAGCCGAACCAGTTCGGAGGTGTTGTTGAATCTTTTTCAGGTGGTGCCCTGGCACAACAGGAACCTGACGCCTCCTCATTTCCAAGCGGTGGAATCAGGAACACTTTTGAAGCCCGGGGTTATACTGCCTGGGATCCCACATCACCTGCGTTCATTATTGACAATACTCTGAGTATACCAACGATCTTCATTTCATATACCGGAGAAGCTCTAGACCATAAGACTCCATTACTGAAGGCGCTCAACGCTGTGGACAAGGCTGCAACAGAGGTATGCCAGTATTTTGATAAAAATGTTACCCGTGTCCAGGCTAACCTGGGCTGGGAGCAGGAATATTTCCTGATTGATGAGGCCCTTTATTACGCAAGACCCGACCTTGCTCTGACAGGGCGAACCCTGATGGGACATGCATCTGCGAAGGATCAGCAGCTGGATGATCACTATTTTGGTTCCATCCCCGAAAGGGTCACTGCATTCATGCATGACGTGGAATCCGAAGCATATAAACTGGGGATACCGGTAACTACCCGCCATAATGAGGTCGCACCCAACCAGTACGAAGTGGCCCCGGTTTATGAGGAATGCAATCTTTCGGTGGACCACAATGTACTGATGATGGACCTGATGAGGAAAGTTTCCAGGCATCATGGCTTCCGTGTTCTTTTCCATGAAAAGCCCTTCCAGGCCATCAATGGAACAGGAAAACACAACAACTGGTCCCTTTCCACGGATACAGGTGTTATACTCCATAAGCCAGGAAAGAATCCAAAATCAAACCTGCAGTTCCTCACATACGTGGTGAATACAATAAAAGCAGTATTTGATAACCAGGACCTGTTAAGGGCAAGTATCGCATCCGCATCCAATGCATACCGACTGGGTGCCAATGAGGCTCCGCCGGCCATCCTGTCATGCTTCCTGGGTTCGGAAGTGTCGGCCATGCTTGACCAGATTGAGGAGCAGGTTACCAACAAGAAGATGTCACCAGATGAAAAGACGGCCCTTAAGCTGGATATAGGTAAGATCCCTGAGATACTCCTTGATAATACGGACAGGAACCGAACCTCGCCGTTTGCCTTTACAGGAAACAGATTCGAATTCAGAGCGGTGGGTGGAAGTTGTAATCCTTCAACCCCCATGACTATCCTGAACGCGGCATTGGCAAACCAGCTTACCGAATTTAAAGAAGAAGTTGACGCTTTAATTGAAAAGGGAGTAAAGAAAGATGAAGCCATATTCCAGATACTGAGGGAGTATATAATTGCTTCTAAAGCAATACGTTTTGAGGGTGACAACTACAGTGATGACTGGATTAAGGAGGCCAAGAAAAGGGGACTTACAAATGTGACTAACGTTCCGGAAGTTTTATCAGCATATCTTACAGATCAATCAAAGGAGCTCTTCTTTAAACTTGGAATATTCACAGAATCCGAACTTGAAGGACGCGTGGAGGTAATGTTCGAACAATATACCAAGAAGATCCAGATTGAGGCAAGAGTCCTTGGTGACCTGGCCACCAATCATATTGTTCCGACGGCCGTGCAGTATCAGAACAGGTTAATGGAAAATGTATTGGGACTGAAGGAGATATATGGTGATAGCTACAAAGATCTCGCAGGTAACAGGATTGATCTGATAAAGGAGATATCTGATCATGTTTCAGAAATAAAAACAGGTGTAAACAACATGGTTGAGGCAAGAAAAATTGCCAATAAAATTGGTGATGAGAAGAAAAAGGCCAAGGCTTATTCCAAGGAAGTTGCACCCTTCCTTGATACGATCCGTTACCATATCGATAAGCTGGAGCTTATTGTGGATGACGAAATTTGGCCATTACCAAAGTACAGGGAGCTACTGTTCTCGAGCTAAAGAGTTCTGACAGGTATAATTCACTGCTGGGTGTCTTAAAAGGGCACCCATTTTTTTATGGCATCTGTCCCTTATTTGCAATCGCTTCAATAAGGGTGGAAATTAACGCCAATAATGAGGTGAATAGTTACGTTTTATAATTACTGGAAAAAGAAGTAATTTTATCAAATTGTAAAAATGAGCGCGACTATGCACAAATATATGAGACTCCTTTGTCTGGCCGTTCTGGCCACACTTATATCAGCAACTTCCCTGGATGCTCAAAAGAAGCAGAAAGACAGCAGAGCTCAGGCTGCATTCGAGGCGGGAGAATATTTTGAAGCCATTGATCTCTTTAAGAATGTTTACAACAAGGTTGATAAGGAAGATAAGACCGCCGTTTTTTTTAAAATAGGGGAGTGTTACAGGATTCTTGGTGACGCCAGATCTGCTGTTCTATGGTATAAAAAGGCAATCCGGGAAGAATACCAGGACCCCATTATCTTTCTGAGATATGGCCAGACGTTGCTTACCAATGAAAAATACGAAGAAGCGATTGAAGAATTTAAGAAATACCAGGACCTGGTCCCGGATGACCCAAGGGGCGCAATTGGAATCGAATCTTGTGAGGCGGCCATTGTCTGGACAGAGAATCCAACAGGATACATCGTGGAGAATATGCGCTACTTTAACTCGCGTCAGCGTGACTTTAGCCCCGCATATGTGAATGAAAGTTCCACCGAAATTCTTTTTACCTCCACACGGGAAGAAGCAACCGGGAATGATACCCACGGAGCAACTGGTCAGAATTTT
>CAZIAU010000243.1:0-5396 GCA_964536755.1 uncultured Bacteroides sp.
GTCCCAGTCATCCACCCTGCCCATATCTTCAGTGTAATCTTCATCGATATAATAGCGGACCAGGTGCCCCTCCTCGGTGAGGCCGTAAATGATCCTGTTCTTCTTGTCCATCTCCTGTCCGATCAATCCCCAGAAACTGTTGATCTTGCTGAGTCTGATTACTTCACCGGTCTCCATGTTTATTTTAAACCAGAACGGCCCCTCGTAACTACGCGCATCAATTGCCGGGGGGCCGTTGTCTTCGCAAAACGAACCGAAATATACATACCCGTCCAGTTCCTGCATTTTCACATGTATCTTGCCATTGGTCCAGACCCCCTTACCCCTTTCGTCCAGTAGTCTGGTCAGATTTGCCAGGTGTTTCATCTCTCTTTTCTCAATATCAAATTCATACACATTGGCTGCATCTGCATGTGTACACAATCCTATGTAAATCTTGTTATTGGACGCAATATACATGGCACTCCATATGGAGGCATCCTTGTCCGTATCACTAAAATTATAATGTTCGATCGGAACAGTATTCAGTCTGCCCTGGAATCCCTTTTGAGCATGGGAAATGCCAGACATCATACATAATGAGAGGAAAAGAATAATTACTTTTTTCATAGATTCGGAATTGAAGATATCAGTTGAAGATTATACATATTATGCTTTTTCAGGATCGGATTTCATTCTGTTTTGGTACATCCCAGCAATAGTCACAATATACATAATTTAAAAAATGATTTAAACTTTTTCCCGATCATCTTTATTTTGACTGTTCATTTCCGGATTTTGCAATAAACAGAAAGGATATAGTCTTACAGAATTATCTTACATTTAAAAAGTGAATTAATCAACATTCTGAAATCCAAATTGAAACTAAAATGAAACATTACATCCCGGTCCTGTTACTCTCCTCTTTAATCATTATTGGAGTTGGTTGTAAGAATAAGAAACAATCCGAAGAGGTTAAGCGTCCCAATATCCTTTTTGCCATCAGCGATGACCAGTCTTTTGCACATACAGGTTTTCTCGGCTGCGAATTTGTTAATACTCCCGCGTTTGACCGTATTGCAAGCGAGGGGATATATTTTAATAATTGCTTCGCCGGGTCGCCTGGCTGTGCCCCTTCCCGGAGCACTATTGTTACTGGTCGCTATCACTGGCAAAATGAACAATCTGGACAACATGCCTCTTCATGGCTCAAAAAATATGTACCGTTCATTGATCTGCTTGAAAACAACGGATACATTACCGGACGGACCGGGAAAGGAGTTGCCCCGTTCCAGTATGCCCGTGACGAAAACGATTCGCTCTGGCGGAAAACCGATGCCGGGGGAATAGCGTACAGCGATATCCAGTATAAGAAAGGTACCCCGGAAGATGAACGTACGGCCGGGGGAATAAATGCAACAAACTATTTCGAAAATTTCAAATATTTCATGGAAAATGTGCGGAGGGACAGGCCGTTTTTCTTCTGGTACGGTGCCAGAGAACCACACCGGTCATACGAACAGGATTCCTGGATCCGGAACGGTAAGGACCTTGACGATGTAACCGTGCCCGGATTTTTCCCGGATCATGAAATTGTTCGGGGCGACATACTGGATTATGCGGTTGAAATTGAATGGTTCGACCTTCACCTGCAGCGAATGCTTACCTACCTTGAAGAGATCGGTGAACTGGAAAATACTATAGTAATTGTCACTGCCGATAACGGAATGCCTTTCCCCAGGGCCAAAGCAAACAGTTACGAATACGGTGTGCATGTCCCTTTCGCCGTCCGGTTCCCGAAGGATTTCCCGGGCAGCAGGATTGTTGATGATCCCGTGAGTTTTGCAGACCTGGCTCCTACTATTCTGGAGCTGACCGGAACCGGATCCGAGGGTATGCTTCCCATTTCGGGCAAAAGCATCCTGAACATTCTGAGATCTGAGAAACAGGGTATTGTAGACGAAACAAAGAAGTATGTATTTGCCGGCCGCGAGAGACACTCATGTTCCCGCTATCTCAACTGGGGGTATCCTCAACGGGTTATCCGCAGCAAAGACTATTTATTGATATGGAACCTCAAACCGGAGCGGTGGCCGGCCGGTGCGCCCCAGCGAATAAAGCCGGGAACCGACGGTGAGTTACTGCCTATGTATGGCCTGGATGAACAGGGCAAACACCATTCAGAGTGGGCATTTACCGATATTGATGCAAGTCCCACCAAAGCATATATTATCGAGAACTATAAAGATGCAGACATAAGGCCCTTCTTCCAGATGGCTGTTGCCAAACGTCCTGAATTTGAACTCTTTGACACACAAAATGATCCATACTGCATGCATAACCTGATTGGCAATCCGGATACAGAGGCGGTTGAAAAGGAGATGAAAAAGGTTTTACTGGATGAACTTAAGGCCTCAAAGGATACACGGATTGTTGGACCCGATAAAGAGATCTTTGATTCTTATTTAAGATACAGCCCCATGAGGGAGTTCCCGGATCCCAGACTGTAAAACTAACCGGAAAACGGATGAGAGAATTTATCTTCAGGATTGCCCTGGTATTCCCGCTGTTTTGGCCGGCAACCTTACATGCTCAAAACCAGCAGGAACTTTCCGCACTGGCCAAAGAGGCCGAAAACAGTCTCGGGAAAGGAATAGAATTTATGCGGTCACTGGCCTTAGAGGGAGGCTATGTATACCACTACAGCCTGGATGGCAAAGAAAAATGGGGAGAAGGTAAAACCGATGACCGTACCATCGAAGTACAGCCTCCCGGGACCCCTGCAGTAGGAATGAGCTTTCTGAGGGCCTATCGGGCCACCGGGAGCATGGATTACCTAAATGCAGCCGGGGAGGCGGCCGGTGCACTTATCCGGGGACAGAACGACCTGGGTGGCTGGGAACACAAGATCTATTTTGACCGTCCCACAGGGAACAGGGTAAGCTTCGATGATAACCAGACCCAGAGCGCAATCAGCTTTTTAATGGAACTGGACCAGGAGATCGATAGTCCCGCTTTAACAAAAGCAGTAGGTAAGGCCCTTGACATGATGCTCGAATCCCAGCTGGATAACGGAGGGTGGCCCCATCAGTACCCCTGGCAGGGCAATTACCACGATTATGCCACTTTTAACGACCATGGGATCAATGATTGTATCAGGGTAATGATCGAGGCCGATACCTACTATAACAATGATGATTTTGCTGTAAGCCTGAAAAATGCGGGACGCTTTCTGATGATTTCACAGCTGCCACCTCCGCAAGCAGGATGGGCACAGCAATACAATGAATACCTTCAACCCGCGTGGGCACGCACATTCGAGCCGCCCTCTGTATGCCCTTCTGTCAGTTTGCGTAATATACACACTCTTATTGACCTTTATATACATACCGGAGAGGAGAGATACCTGGAACCCATCCCTGACGCCATCCGGTGGCTGAAGGCCTCCCGGATGCCCAACGGGAAATGGGGAAGGTTCCTGGAACTGGGCACCAATAAGGCTCTCTATTACGACCGGGGCCGTATCCGGGTGGATTCACTGCAGGATCTCTCCCTGGAAAGACGTACCGGCTATGGTTATGAAACGGACCTTCAGGAAGCACTGGAGGCAGCAGAATTGCGCTTTCAGCAGATAAGCCATCCGGGTGATGCCGCTATGAAACAGGATCAGGAGCCGGGAATGAAGGAGCTGGAGGAAAAAGTCCGTCAAATCATTCAGGACCAGGATAAATCGGGACGGTGGATCGCTCAGCGGGATAAATTCCGTAAGCAGTTTCAGGACAGGAAATGGGATGGAGAGTACCGGGTTGAAGACCGGATATCAAGCGCTCTTTTTAATTATAATGTGGCACTACTCTGTGAGTTTTTAGAGAGGTATAATCGTTTAAAAAGATCAGAAGAGTGACTCCACGGGTTAATACCTGAAATCAGTTATATTGCCTGGTTATCTTAAAGACGTAAGCGTGCTCACACGGTTTCTCATCGGGCGTTTCTATATGCAACCCATCCTCTCCCCATGACCATTCCAGGGGCTTCCCGTCCCCGAGCATGCTGATCTCCTTAATTTCATCCTTGTAGAGGAGCAACTGGCTTTGACTATGGGAAACGAGGGATTTGATAATGCACTCCTCTCCCGGCCAGTCCAGGCATATGGCATAGAGAATATCATCTTTTACGGTAAAGCGGATATCAGCAGGTGTATAAATAACACCTGATTCGTTAAACATGGCATCGCTCTTTTCTCCTCTGTCCAATGCTGTTGGTCCTTCGCCGTAAATAACCCAGGAAGTGGTGCCGTAGATCGCTTCCCCGTTAACTTCCAGCCACTTCCCCACTCCTAGCAGTATTTCTTTTGCCTCCCCGGGAATAGTTCCGTCCGCCTTAGGACCCACATTCAACAGGAGAAATCCGTTCTTACTGACCCTGTCCACCAGGTTGTCCACCAGCCGGTTGACGGACTTGTATCCGGCTATGCTCACGAAACCCCATGCACCCTGGTCATCAATTGAAGAATCTGTGATCCACTCATAGTGTGTAAGTTCCGGCTCCTGTCCGAGTTCCAGGTCCAGGAGAGCCACACCCGGAGGCAGGTCATGATGTTTATAGCTGATCACAACTTCCTTTCCCTTTTGTAGTGCATTGTTGTAATAATATGCCACCATACGCTTCACATAATCCTCCCTGATAAGATCCAGCGCAAAATCGAACCAGATATAATCCGGATCATACTTATCGATCACCTCAATGACCTTTCCATACCATTCGTCCAGGAATTCCACTGTAGGTTCCGCACCCTCCGGATGAACAGGTCCATACAAGCCTGAATATTCCGGGTTTGAGCAATCATAGCGTTCATCCCAGACCGGAAAGAAAAACCAGCTGGCAGCATGGTGAAACGCGGTAACAAATTTCATACCCCTGGCCTTGACAGCCTTCTCAAGTTCTCCCACCACATCCTTTTCCGGCCCCATCCTTGCAGCATTCCATTCCGAATACTCAGTGTCCCACATGGCAAAACCGTCATGGTGTTCTGCTACGGGGCCTGCAAACCTGGCCCCGGCTTTTGCAAAAAGATCAGCCCACTCCCCGGCATTAAAATTCTCAGCTTTAAACAGTGGAATGAGGTCCTTATAACCTTTCCCATCACTCAATTTTCCAAATCTCTTCTCAAAATCCTTTCTCTGCCACCCCTCTTCCTCCAGGTACACCTTCCGGGAATACCAGGTTGCATTCGGTCCCATGGCATGCACTGCATATATTCCCCAGTGGGTGTAAATACCAAATTTTCCCTCCCGCAACCAGCGGGGGGTCTGATGTTGCTTCAACGATGACCAATCCGGTTCATACAATCCGGTCCCGGTGGAAATTTCGGACTCCGGTGCCCTGGCTGTCTGGCAGCTGACAGCCAGAGATGCTAT
>CAZIAU010000244.1:0-5394 GCA_964536755.1 uncultured Bacteroides sp.
GGTTGGTCAGGTTGCAGGGGTCCAGGTAGCAAATATATCAGGACAGCCCGGATCAGGGACCCAGATAAGGATCAGGGGTCAGGGTTCATTCTCGGCTTCCAACGAACCTCTCTACGTCGTCGATGGTGTACCTGTAACATCCGGGGACATGCATAATGCAGCAGGCGGTTATGAGACCGGAAACGTTATGTCGACGATTCCCGTTAGTGATATTGAAAGCATCACAGTATTAAAAGATGCGGCGGCAGCATCTCTTTATGGTTCCAGGGCTGCAAACGGAGTTATCCTGATCACGACCAAACATGGCCGTGAAGGGGTTACCAAGTTTAACCTCAAGTCGGTTTACGGTATTTCACAATGGGCTACAGATAACTTTCAAACAGTTGGCGGTGATGACTTTCTGATGCTTCACAGGGAAGCAATGGAAAACTATGTGGCATCAGGCAGGGCACCTGCTAGTTTCGATGTTGATAAAACCATGGAGAACATGAATCCTCCCTGGGTTGTTCCGGAAGAAGGAATCACTGACTGGTATGAAAACCTGTTCAGAAAAGGAAAAACAAGGAATATTGAGATGTCAGCCACAGGTGGCAGTGAAAAGACACAATTCTATCTTTCAGGCGGGGTACTGGACCAGCAGGGTATCGCATATAAATCCGGTTATACCAGATATTCCGGCAGGGTGAATGTTACTCATAAGATAAATAAAATATTCACGGTGGGTCTGAATATGTTAAATTCATACGCTGAACAGCAGATCGTTGACGCCGGGACAAGGTATTACAGCCCGTTTTATAGTGTGAGCGGCAACTGTTTCCCTATCGAAGGACCATATCTTGCGGATGGCAGCTACCGGCCTGAATTACAGAGCGGGTACTATAATATTGTTATGGAGCGTGAACTGAATGATACAGGTGGAAAGTTGTTCAGAAGCATGAATACAGGTTTCCTGGAGATCAGGCCTTTTGACTTCCTGACCTTCAGGTCTACCAATAACTTCGACTGGATAAATAATGATGAGAAAAGATATGCATCACCCCTCTCCAGGTCTGGTGATGATGAACAGGGTTACGTAGCACTGGATAACCGGAAGAGAATTACAACGACCACATCAAACCTTCTGACATTTCAGAAAACGTTTAACGACGCTCACAATCTGAACATTATCGCAGCACAGGAAGCTGAGGTAAAACGCGCCAGCAGGTATTCTACTGAGGGGGACGGGCTTCCAAATGAAACCCTGCGCAGCATTGGTGCAACCGCCAGGCCTGTTGAGGCATCTGGATATGAGGAGGGATCAACAATGCTATCTTTCCTTTCCAGGATAAATTATGATTACAGGAACAGGTATTACCTCTCGGCTAGTATCCGCCGCGATGGAAGTTCCAGGCTGGGCGTCGATGAAAGATGGGCAAACTTCTGGTCTGTTTCGGGTGCATGGAGATTAAACAGCATGAATTTTATGCAGAACCTGTCAGTTGTAGATGACCTGAAGCTCAGGGCATCCTACGGAACAAACGGCACGCTTCCTCCGGGCTACTATGACCATTTAGCCCTCTATTCATATGACGCCACATACGATGGACAGGTTGCTGCGTACGAAAGCTCCATATCCAATCCAAAACTTACATGGGAGCAAAACGCCAACTTCAATGTGGGCGTTGATGTTACGGTTCTCAAGAATATCAGTGCGACGGTCGAATACTTTACTAGACATACCTCTAATCTTCTGATGTATCTTCCCCTGGCCATGACCGTAGGTGCCGAGAATACCTGGGTGAATATAGGCGAGATGGAGAACAAGGGATGGGAATTTACTCTCACAACCAAGAATATTACCACCAGTGATTTTAAATGGACCTCCACCCTTAACCTGACCACAGTCGACAATAAAATTGTTAAACTCAATAAAGGTGAGGATATCATTGACGGCTATTACATCCGCAGAGAGGGTGAACCATACTATACATTTTATTTACTCCCATGGGCCGGTGTTAATCCTGCAAACGGTGCGCCGGAGTGGTACCTTGTGGATGATAACGGTAATAAAACAGAAGAGGTAACAGGCAACGTCAGAGAAACCGATTATACAGTTGCCGGTAAAGCTGATCCTGATTTCTTTGGCAGTTTTGGCAACAACCTGTCGTATAAAGGATTTAACCTCTCATTCCTTTTCAATTTCTCAGTCGGGGGCAAGATCTATTATCATTATGGATACAAAATTTGGAATGACGGCAACTATTCGAAGTATGCCATTGAGAAACATCAGCTTGACAGATGGCAGAAGCCCGGTGACATAGCTGCTAACCCGCAGAGGATCTGGGGTGGGAACAATGAATCGTACACCTCAAACTCATCCCGGTTCCTGCTTGATAATAGCTTTTTGCGGCTTAAAGAGCTTTCATTGTCATACAATGTGCCTGCGTCTCTTATTAACAGGATAAGACTCAGCAATCTGACTGTTTACGTCCAGGCTAGCAATTATCTAACCTGGGCCCAGCAGGACCTTTGTGATCCGGAACAAAGAGCCAGTGGATTGACAAGTTACGAGATGCCGAATAATAAGACTCTGACATTCGGCCTTGAGTTAGGTTTTTAGATAAATTATAAAAATATATATGATGAGAAATATGAAATACATCGTTGAACTGCTGGTGATCGTTTTAATGATCGCCGGACAGTCATGTTCGGAGGGGTTTCTTGATGAATATCCCAGCAATTCTCAATCCCCCGATAATATAACTACTGTTTCCGATGCCCAGATCGTATTAAATGGAGCTTATAATATCTTCCAGAATGCAGATTATTATGGCGGGAATATGATCACCGATAACGATTGCAGGGGTGATGACATGCAGACTGCCGAATGGGGCAGGATTGACAGGGAATATCTCTATGAATATACTGCTCAGGATTCTGATCCCGATACATGGGCGACTCCCTACAGGTTGTTGCGTCATGTTAATTCCATATTATCATTTATCGATGATATTGAGACCGCCACGGATGAGGAAGCTAAAGAGAAGTCGGACATTAAGGGACAGGCTTTAGCCATCAGGGCTCTTGCACATTTTGACCTGGTCAGGATGTATGCCCGGCAATATTCACTTGATAACGGAGCATCACCGGGAATCCCTGTTGTAACCAGTGTGCTGGATCCTTATGAAAAATTACCCAGGAGTACAGTTGCTGAAGTATATACACAGATTCTTGCCGATCTGAAAGAAGCAATTCCTTTGCTCAATACCGGGAAGAGATTGGGTAAAATGAATGCCTGGGCTGCAAAAACCCTGCTGGCAAGGGCATACCTGTATATGGAGGATAATACAAATGCGTACAATACTGCAGTTGAGATTATCAATACCAGCCCTTATTCTCTCGTGTCGGGGGCAGAATATGTTGACTCCTGGTCCAACGCAAGCGGATCTTCGGAGGCAATATTTGCAGTTATCAGTAACGAAGCTGATAATTCAGGACTGAATGGCGTAAATAACCTCTCAGACCCCGAAGGCTATGGTCAGTATATCGCGACTCAGGATCTTATCGATCTGATCAGATCAGACCCGGCTGATGTACGTAACGATATGCTCTATGTTGATCAGACAAGTACTTTTGGGGACGAAAGTACATATGGCAGGGTACTGAAGTTTCCCGGCAATGGCAACACCAAAGCCATTATAGTGGCTCACCAGGAAAGCGGCAGCCCATTAAAGGGAGCAGCATATATTGGTAATATATCCGTTTTACGTCTTTCTGAAGTTTACCTGATTGCTGCCGAGGCTGCGGTAAAAAATGCAGATGCAACTAACGCTGCAAAATATCTTAATTATATTGTTGAACGTGCTAATCCTGCAGCTAAGGTAGCAGAGGCGGATGTTAACCTTGACAGGGTACTGACCGAAAGAAGGAAAGAACTTGTTGCCGAAGGCCACCGGTTCTTTGACCTCATAAGAAATAAAAGGAATGTTGTACGGTCCAATTCCGTCAGGATTTTTGATATCGCCAATACACCTTTCCTGATTGAGTGGGGTAATTACAAGGTTATATTCCCTATCCCACAGGATGAAATCAATATTAATCCGATAGCCCAAAATGATGGTTATTAATAAGAAAGATATTTTATTAGTTATTAGTCGATAAATATGATAAAGCTATGAAGAAATTAGTGATGATTTTAGATAGGTCGTTCATGTTCTTTATGAGCATTTTAGCGATCGCTTTGCTCATGTGGTCATGTGCGGAAGAACCTTATAACCCGGGCATACAGGCGCCCGTTATTTCGGGTATTGATCCGGATTCGGCATTCCCGACCATGGAGGTTGTCATAGAGGGTTCAAACTTCAGTTCCGCAGCTGCAGGAAATACAGTCAGTTTTAATGGAACAGCTGCTACAGTATCTGAAGCCACAACTCTGGGAATAACTGTCATTGTTCCCGATGGCGCAACATCTGGTGATGTTACGGTGACTACAAACGACATGACTTCGGATGGATTTCCGTTTACGGTCACCGAACCGATTATCCCAACCATTACATCCGTTGAACCGAACACCGGGAAAGTGGGTACCGAGGTGATCATTACAGGGACAAACTTCAGCCCAGTACCTGGCAAGAACCTTGTAAGTTTCAACGGAACTGAAGCGACAGTGACTGCCGCCACTGAAACCTCACTCACTACCAAGGTGCCTCCAGGAGCGACCACGGGGAATGTTACCGTGACCGTTGACGGAGAATCCAACGGTGTAATGTTTACTGTCATTGAGGCAAACATGTTGGAGGTTGAAATTTCCCAGTCCTCCGACGATGCTGAAGAAGGAGGGATCAATGGAGCCATGTGCAGCACCAGCTCTGACCTGGAACTGGGAGAATACGATACCTGGACTCAAGACGGCATTGAGCAGGGATTACAAATGATCGGTCTGCGGTTCAATGACATTACCATCCCGAAAGGCTCTACGATTTTATCTGCCAACCTGACCTTTACCTGCGACAATACCGGTGATGGGGCTGTGCAGCTGACTATCTACGCGGAAAATAATTCGAACCCGGAGACCTTTGGGGACTTAAATCTTAGTGAAGGGGACGACGGCAAGTATTACAATATATCAACCAGGACCAGGACAGTTGAGAATGTGGTCTGGGACGTACCACCATGGCCTGATACCGGAGCGAAGGGACTGGACCAGCAAACGCCGGATCTGAAAGTCCTTGTTCAGGCGATCGTGAACCGGGACGACTGGGCCTCGGGAAACAGCGTGGCATTTATCATGGAGCATAGCGGACCCAGCATTGGGGTAACCTCAAGTTCCGGGGGAAGGGAAGCCGAAGCCATCGACGGAACCGCGGCTACCAAACTGACGATTATTTATGAATAACAATTCTCTTTGATAAAATT
>CAZIAU010000245.1:0-5366 GCA_964536755.1 uncultured Bacteroides sp.
GAGAAGTCCGTAATAATGTATCCGGGGAAATGTTTCGGGTTCATAACCATCCCTCGGGGCAAGCAGGTCAAGCAAATATGGACGGATGAAAGCAATAAGAACGGTCGCCGCCGTATGCATTCCAGCTGTATTACTTATCAGATCAATGCTAAGTCCAAGAATAAAACCGGAAAGCAGTTGTATCCACTTTGGAGTTTCAAAAGGCATCAGGAGGATGAACAGAATATAGACATAGGGGATCATGTATCCGCTGATCATTACATTATCCATCACCAGGACCTGAAAAAAGATCACCACAAGAAAACGTACTATATTTCTGGCGATAATATACATTACCCGGTCTGATCCTCCAGATTCATTTGCTCTACCTGCTTATAATTCCTTATAACGTTTACATGAAAGAGGCTTTGGAAGTCTGTTGAAAGCCTGACCCTGATATCATAAAAGTTGCCTTTTTCCAGGGAAAATGATTCAATCTGTCCAACCATGATTCCCTCGGGGAAAATTGATGAAAATCCGCTTGTCAGAATAGTATCCCCTGGGAGGATCTCAACATGGAATGGGATTTCCGACAGAATTGCATGGAGAGGAGAGCTGCCATCCCACTGGAGGATACCAGAGTAATTGTTGGACTTGATCTTAACACTTAATCTGAAATCCCTGTTAATAACGGGAATCACAGTGGCAAAGTTTTTGGAAGATTCAAGCACGATGCCTACAAGACCCTGTTCCGAGATCACTCCCATATTTCTGAACACCCCGTGCTTTTTACCCTTATCCAAAGTGATATAGTTGTATTGTTTATATACGCTGTTATGGATGATCCGGGCAGGGACATAGTAGTAATTGTATGGTTCCCTGAATTCGCTGATCACAGTTGCACTATCCAGTTGCCCGGATATCCGGTCAAGCCTGTTCCTGAGTTCTGCATTTTCATTAACCAGATCCTGATTTACTTCTTTCAGTGACAGGTATTCCCTTGCCCCGTACACCTTGCCGAATATGTAACCACTAACCTGTCTGTTCAGACCTATAATTTTTGACCGTTGGAAATTAGTTCCCTGAACCATAATTACGACTGCGATTGTTTCAAGAATCAGAAACAGTAAGAAGTCGGAATACTTCTGAATAAACCTTAGCAGTGTCCTCATAATATATATGAAAGCCCCTTCCTAACGCATCAGGAATGGGTATTTATCCACATTCCTAAGGGCAATACCTGTTCCACGGGCTACAGCCTGGAGGGGATCTTCAGCGATATGAAAAGGTATTGAGATCTTCTCAGCAAGCCTTCTGTCCAGTCCCCTGAGCAGTGCTCCGCCCCCAGCCAGATAGATTCCTTTGGCAACAATATCGGCGTATAACTCAGGAGGCGTTTGTTCCAGTACGGATAATATGGCCGTCTCAATCTTTGAGATGGATTTGTCCAGGCAGTGACCGATCTCCTGGTAGGAAATAGGAATTTCAATAGGAAGTGCGGTCATCAGGTTTGGTCCCCTGACATAAAAGTCCTGGGGCGGATCATCCAGTTCAGGAAGTGCCGATCCCACATGTATCTTTATTTCTTCAGCGGTCCGTTCACCGATTTTAATGTTATGCTGGTGACGCATGTAGGTCTGAATATCAGCAGTAAATCCATCGCCGGCAACCCGAATGGACTGGTTGCAGACTATCCCTCCCAGAGCGATAACTGCAATTTCGGTTGTTCCGCCGCCGATATCTACTACCATACACCCTTCCGGTGCTTCAACATCCAGTCCGATGCCGATAGCGGCTGCCATGGGTTCGAATATCATATAAACATCACGGCCCCCTGCGTGTTCTGACGAATCTCTTACTGCTCTTCTTTCCACTTCCGTACTCCCGGAAGGGATACATACTACCATTTTAAGGGAGGGATTGAATAATTTTCGTTTTGTATTGATCATTTTGATCATTCCCCTGATCATTAATTCAGCTGCCTGGAAATCAGCTATTACTCCATCCCTGAGAGGTCTTATGGTCTTGATATCCTCATGGGTTTTACCATGCATTTGCCGCGCCTTTTCGCCAATTGCGATAAGCTTTCCCGAATGGTTATCGATGGCCACAATTGAAGGCTCGTTTACCACAACCTTTTCGTTGTGTATAATGATCGTATTGGCAGTGCCAAGGTCAATGGCCAGCTCCTGCTGGAAAGAAAACATTCCCATATGGTTCTAAAGTTAAGTGGTCAATGTTTAAAATGTCTAATGCCCGTAAATACCATGGCTATTCCATGTGCGTTACAGTAATCAATGGAATCCTGGTCCCTTATGGATCCGCCAGGTTCTACCACTGCAGTTATTCCCGCGTTTCCTGCTATTTCCACGCTATCTGAAAAAGGAAAAAAGGCGTCGGAAGCCATGACCGCACCTTTCAGATCAAATTTAAAAAACCTGGCCTTGTCAATGCTTTGTTTCAGGGCATCCACCCTTGAGGTTTGTCCAACACCGGAGGCAAGCAGCTGTCTGTCCTTTGCCAGGACAATGGTATTGGACTTGGAATGTTTAACAATTTTATTGGCAAAAATCAGGTCATCGATCTGCTCAGCAGTAGCTTGAGTTTCGGTCACCTGTTTCATATCCTCCGCGGTTTCACTGGCCTTATCCCTGTCCTGAAGAACTACACCATTAAGTACTGTACGTATGATTTTCCCGGGAAGTTCATTATTCTTCTGTATTAAAATGATCCTGTTCTTTTTTTTCATCAGTACCTGAAGGGCATCTTCATCATACCCCGGCGCAATAACCACCTCAAAAAATATTTTGTTCATCTCTTCGGCAGTTTCTATGTCAATCTTCCTGTTAGTGATCAGCACTCCGCCATAAGCAGAAACAGGGTCTCCTGCAAGGGCATCTCTCCAGGCATCTGCCAGGCGGTGCCTGGAAGCTAGACCGCAGGCATTGTTGTGTTTCATAACAACAAAAGTGGTATCATCAAATTCGTTGATCAGGCCAACTGCAGCATCAATATCCAGGAGATTGTTATAGGAAATCTCTTTTCCATGAATTTGATCGAATAAACCTTCCAGGTCACCGAAAAAATAACCTTCCTGGTGTGGATTTTCACCGTACCTGAGTTTCTTTACCTTTTGCTGACTGATTTTCAGAGCCGTGGATCTGTATTCGTCGAAATGATTAAATATTTCTGTATCATAATGAGAGGACACATTAAATGCCTCGGCAGCAAAAGCCCGTCGCTCTTCCATTGTCGTCTTTCCCTTTCCAGATTCAAGCAGGTTCATTAAAGGCCCATAACTTTTCCTGGAAGGCACCACAAGTACATCTTTATAATTCTTTGCAGCTGCCCTGATCAGGGAAATACCACCAATATCGATTTTTTCTATGATTTCCTGTTCTGTTGCTCCGGACTTTACTGTTTCCTCAAATGGATAGAGATCAACAATTACCAGGTCAATCTCCGGGATCTGGTATTCAGAAAGCTGTTCCATGTCGGCTGTTTCCCCCCGTCGTGCAAGTATTCCTCCAAAAACTTTTGGATGAAGAGTCTTCACCCTGCCACCCAGGATAGATGGGTAAGAGGTCAGTTCTTCCACAGCCGTTACAGGGATATTCAAATTTTCAATAAAGCTCCGTGTGCCGCCGGTGGAATAAATAGTTATACCAAGTTCATTGATTATTTTAACAATCCTGTCAAGTCCTTCTTTTGAAAAAAATGAAATAAGAGCGCTGGTAATCTGTTTCTGGTTTTTCATTGTTATTGTGTATATATCTAGATATTTTTAAATTACTTTGAAAAAGAAGTGGTTTCCTCTCAAATAAAGAAGCAGAACGCCAACATTTTATCAATAAACGGATGAATATCATTCGATTGATCTGGGAGAGCCTGATTATGGCCGTGCAGGCTGTTACTGTGAACCGGTTAAGAGCCATGTTGTCTTTGCTCGGGATTACTATCGGGATCTTTGCAATAATTGCTGTTTTTACGATTGTGGACTCACTGGAGACAAATATCAGGGAGAGTGTAAACAGTCTGGGAAGTGATATCATATATGTACAGAAATGGCCCTGGGCACCGGAGGAAGGTGAAACGGAATATGCATGGTGGAAATATATGAACCGGCCTCTGCCTTCTTATGATGAATATAATTATATCAGGGAAGTCAGCCGGAATGCAGAAGAGGTCTGTTTTGTTTCTGCTGTGCAGCGCAGGATCGAATATGGCAACAGTTTTACGGACGGCAGCCATATCTTTGGCGTTTCGGAAGGATTCCAGGATATAAGATCTATTGAACTGGAGCGGGGAAGATATTTTACTCCAATGGAGGCCGGGGCGGGCAGAAATGTGGCTGTTATTGGTTCTGAAATTGCCGGAGAGCTTTTCAAAGATGCAGATCCTGTGGGTAAATATGTCAAAATAATGGGGAGAAAGGTTCTCGTCATCGGTGTTTTGAAAAAAGAGGGGCAAGGGTCTTTCGAAATATTTAACCTGGATGAGGTAGCCATTTTACCTCTTCAGTATTATAAGGGTTTCGTTGATATAAGGAGTGACATGTCCGGGCCGGAAATCTGGGTTCAGGCCAAAAGGAATGTGAGCGTAAATGAACTGACCTTCGAGATAGAACAACTTTTGCGCTCCCATCGCAGACAAAAGCCTTCCGAGGAAGACAGTTTTGCCCTGAACCAGACAAGCATCATAGACAATCAGCTGGACAAATTCTTCTCAGTTTTAAAAATAGCAGGTTTCTTTATCGGTATATTTTCCATTATTGTAGGAGGATTCGGGATAGCCAATATCATGTTTGTATCGGTAAAGGAACGTACCAATATTATCGGGATACAGAAGGCACTCGGAGCGAAAAAGTATTTTATCATGTTCCAGTTTCTGTTCGAATCGGTGATGTTGTCCCTGGCTGGCGGCGTAATCGGGTTATTGATCGTATTTATTGGTGCGTTGATTATTACTTTGTCCAGTGATTTTTCAGTATATCTGACCATTAACAATATCATAATGGGTGTGGGCATTTCAAGCCTGATTGGCCTTATCAGTGGTATTTTCCCGGCATGGCAGGGTGCCAGAATGAATCCTGTGGTTGCCATTAACACCACATTCTGATTGTCTCCTGATCAAAGTAATACCGTATAAAGTATCCTCCCCATAAGGAAGTAGATGAATAGGCCCATGATGTCGTTCATGGTGGTGATAAATGGTCCTGTGGCCAGGGCCGGATCTATTTTCATTTTATTCAGAAGTAATGGGATAAATGTACCGAACAGGGCGGCAAATATTATTACAGTAAAAAGGGCAGAACTTACGGTAAATGTTAGAGCAAGGTTCTTGCTTATGAAAAAAAACATTAAAAAAGATACAGTTGGTTTTACGCT
>CAZIAU010000246.1:0-4589 GCA_964536755.1 uncultured Bacteroides sp.
CATGGCACCTCACCATGCAGAAAATGCAATATTTTACAAAGAATACCACGCTTCGCACCCCGAAGGTTTCAGGAAAGCCTGGCTTGTATTCCAGATGCTGGGAGTTATTGCAGGAGCTTTCCTGTCAGGCGCCATTTTTAACCGGCTGAAGCTGAAGGTTGAACATTCACCCAAGATCACATCCCGGAGAAGGATAATCTTTGCAATAATGGGGGGTATCCTGTTCGGATTCGGATCACAGCTGGGCAGGGGTTGCACAAGTGGTTCTGCATTGAGTGGAATGGCTGTTCTCTCATTAGGTGGTTTCATTTCCATGGCTTTTATTTTTGGAACCGCTTATGCCTTCGCCTATTTTGTAAGAAAAAACTGGATTTAACGAAAAATTTCTGAAACAATGGCACCATTAATAGTCAACGGCATAATTTCACAGAATACCAACCTGTTCCTGGCTTTTCTCATCGGTATGGGATTCGGTTTCGTTCTGGAAAGCAGCGGCTTTTCCTCCAGCAGAAAACTTGTAGGAGTTTTCTACGGATATGATACAGTGGTTCTTAAAGTATTCTTTACAGCAGCAATAACCGGTATGCTGGGTTTACTTTTCTTAAGTCTTTTTGACTGGATCGACCTGGACTTGGTTTATATTAATCCTACCTATCTTTACTCTTCCATTGCAGGGGGGATCATAATGGGCATTGGATTCATTTTTGGAGGTTTTTGTCCCGGAACCGGTTTCTGTGCCGCATCCATCGGGAAGATTGATGCCATGTTCTTCATTGCGGGATTGTTCCTTGGAGTATTTATATTTGTTGAAGGGTATCCCCTGTGGGAAGGTTTTTATAAAGCTAAATTTATGGGGATCCCCACCCTCAGTCAGGTGCTGGGATTAAAGGATGGTATTGTGGTCCTTGGCATTATCATCGTTGCCATGGGCATGTTCTGGGTTGGCGAATGGGCCGAATCCAAATTCCCGCGTGAAGAGTATTAAACCTTATCCTGATAAACCGGTTATATTTAATAAACATACAGACAGTTTTACTATTATGAAACCCAGACTTTATTTAGCCCTTATCATTGTCCCCCTGGGAATGATAATGGCAGCCATCCCGCAAAATACAACCCACCCCTATAAACTCACCCCCGGTGAACTACTGGAATATGTTAACAGCGGAATTCAATATTTCCAACCCGATGAAGTGGCAGACATGATTATTCAGAAGGATCCCTCGTTGCTTCTCATCGATGTTCGTGCAGAAGATGAGTACGAAAAGTTTCACCTGCCGGGGGCAATCAATATTCCCCTTTCAGCATTGCTTGAAGATCAGTGGAAAGATTATCTAAACCAGGATCTGAGGTACAATGTCTTCTATTCCAACAGCACCGTAAATGCCAATCAGGCGTGGATGCTGACCAGGCAGCTGGGGTATAAAAACAATTATGTTTTGCAGGGCGGGCTTAACTACTGGGTAGAGTCTATAATGAACCCGACTGCCCCGGTATCCACAAGTCCGAACGAAGAGATCGCCAGGTACAATTTTCGTAAAGGTGCGGGAATGGCACTGGGCGGAGGTGCGGCCGTGGAAAATTCATCTGAACAGGCTGCACCGGAATTACCGAAAATTGCTCCCAGGCCTCAGAAAAAAAGGGTACAGGGAGGTTGCTGATCAGGTTTTCCACCCTGCTGTAATCTCCATAACTTTTTCCCTTACTTCCAGCGAAGAGGGATTCAGTTCCCTGCTGGTAAAAGTGCCGCTCATTCTGTCAATACGGTCAAACACCATCTTATACAGATTATAGATAATGTGAAGGCTTAACAAATACCGGCCGCTTAACTTTGAAGCCAGCTCCTGCATAATTCTGAGTGTTTGTTCCGAATAAGTTTGTGCCAGATCACAATACTCACCTATAACATTTCGAAACGAATCCGTTACCGGTCCCCCGTACGCAATTTCCTTCAGATCGGGGGGAAGGAGGTTGTTTCCCTTCAGGATATCCAAAGCGAAATAATTCAGGTTATTCAGTTGATCCTCCTGAAAATCCCTGATTATATGAACAATATAGCTGAAAAGGGCACATGGCCTTGCTACCCGGATCACATCAAAATCAGGAACAATATATCTATCATCTTTTTCCGAAAGGCAACACAGGTGAACAAATATTGATGCCGGGGCAACGGATGCCCCTTCTGCATAATCTATAAATTCTTCTATAGTGGAGAACCCGTCATTATTGATATCAAAAAGCATTGATTTTGCAAAATTCTGAAATATCTGCAACGGAATATTAAACGTTGATATGGTTTCCGCCAGTTCCTTATAAAAAGGATCATCGCCCGGAACCCGCTCAAGGCATTCCATCCAGCTGTTGACTTTTTTGCTGAGTTCCTCTTTTTCCAGACAACTGATCTCCCTGCCACTGGATTTCCGGTCGTCGATAAAATCATCAATCATTCGCATAAACCTGTAACAGGTTTTCGCTGCCTGGTATCTCCGGTCGTCCCAGAACCTGGCAGCTATCAGGATGTTGGGATGCTTATCAATATTTTTAAAATCGATTTTATTAATGATATTAGCAATTTCTCTTTCCATATTACCGGTTAAGATTTTCTGTTATCTTTTATAATCCGCTCTGATACAAGTTTTGCCGAGATCAGTGAAAGGGGCATTCCACTTCCCGGCTGAGTACTTCCACCCGCAAAATATAAATTCCTGTATTTCTTATGTTGATTGCCCGGGCGTAAAAATCCCATCTGCAATAAATTATGACCCACACTTCCGAAAGTGCCGCCCCTGCTCAGGTTAAATTCTGATTTCCAGCTGGCCGGCGTATAACATATTTCAAATTTTATATGTCTGTCGAAATCTTTTAATCCTTCTTCTTTAAATCTTTTCAGAATGCCATTTCTGGCCCTATTCTTTATTGCCTCCCAATCATAGCTTCTTGAATCATCAATATTACCGGTGTGGATAATTGCGGTTATTGAATCCTGGTTCACCGGGGCAGCGGATTTATCCGATCTGACAGGGCTGTGAACATAAATGGATGGCTCTGCAGCAAATGAATTGTCCCGGAATATTGCCTGGCAACTCTCTTTATGCGCGCGGGATACAAAAACGTTGTGTTGCTGAAGTTGCTCATACACTTTATCAACTCCCCAATGAAAAACAATCGCCGAACAGGAATACCTCAACCTGTTAAGTCGCTTTGCTTTTCTTCCGGGAGGCAACAGATTGTTATAAACATAGGGCAGATCAGCATTTGAAACAATTATATCGGCCGGATGAAACGACCCGTCTTTCAGTGTTACACCCCTGGCCAGGTTACCATTTATTTCAATTTTTTCCACCGGGGAACCCAACAAGAGCTCAACCCCATTCTCTTTTGCACTTGAAAGCAGACTTTCTGCAATCTTATGCATACCCCCAAGTGGAAACATGACGCCATCAGCCAGTTCCATAAATGGAAGGAAGAGATACATACCTGAAGCATCAAAGGGATTCTGTCCCAGGTATAAATTCTGAAAAGTGAATAAAGCACGCAGTTCCCAGGTCTTAAAATACCTGCCGATATATCTGTAATGATCATGAAACGCCCTGTATCTGAACAGAAGATAAGGATATTTCAGGAGAGACCAATCAAAGATTGTGAAGAAATTGCGGTCGATCAACCTCATCGATTTCTCATAGACATTGAACCCTTCACTCATTAATTTCAGGAACCTGCCATAACTCCCCTTTTCAAGTTGTTCAAACTGTTTTTGCAGACTGACAAGGTCTGATGTAAACAATATTTCCTTCTCTCCGGGAAATTTGACCTTATAAACGGGATCAACGCGAATCAAACTTATTTCATCCTCAAGGCTTTTTCCTGCTGCCGAAAATGCATCTCTGTAAACACCTGGCATCATCAGAAATGTGGCACCGATATCGAATCTGTGGCCATCCTTCATGTACCGTCCACACCTCCCCCCGGGGAATGCATTTTTTTCAAATATTGTAACCTTATAGCCTCTGCTGGCGAGATAACCTGCAGTTGAAATACCTCCAATACCGGCCCCGATGATTATTACATTTTTTCGTTTATCCATATGATTCAGAAGCATACCCGGAAGGATTATTCAATAATGATGTATTTGATTACTTCCAGAATCTTCCCGTCAGTGTCTATCCCTCTGAGCATTACCTGGAATCTCCCCGGATTATCCCCCGCCCTGAAAGAAATGTGCCGGGAATTTCCTTCGAAAGAAAGATCCGGGTTCCAGTACAGAGTGGGGCTCAGGTCGGGGATCCTCTCCTCACGGCTTTCCCGGGCCCTGCTGAATCGTTCCTCAGGAGGAATAACTTCCAGCGTTGTTTTATAAGCGTTTGGAGGGATCTCCATCTGCAGGTTCAGATCCTTCGCAACAATATTGATAATTCCATCAAATACCTTATTCTCAATTCTGTAGGGCTGTCGCACAAGATCTATGAAATCCACACTCGAAACAGGTATTCCAAGAACCTCCCTGTTATTTTGCACAGGATATCCGTTGAATAATATTAAAGGATTGTCCCCCAGGAGAATATCATTATCTTTGTGGTATAACTGCAGAG
>CAZIAU010000246.1:4599-5357 GCA_964536755.1 uncultured Bacteroides sp.
GAGTATATTCATCATTCCTGTTCCCGACCTTTACTCCATGAACGATTTCTTTGAATACCTCCTCCATGTTTCTCATAGTTATATACCTTCCCAGGTTGGTATGAGAATCAGGTTCACCATAAAAGGCAATAATCCTCTCCCCCTGTTCTGGGATGGTCAGCTCCCCAGACTTGTATATTTTTTCCAGAAATGCCTGGGTGTATGCCCTGTTATAATCCTCCATTCTGCTGGTGTCAAAATGGAAATAATCCAGCTGGTAGGTATTAAAAGATTGGTGGAATGGCCAGTCTAAAGAGATCTCCATTCCTTCCTGCTGCCCCATTGCCTGTATCACTATTTCAGACATTCCCGATTTTTGAAGAGGGTAATCAAAACTGAACCTACCCTCATTATCTATAATTGAACTTAATGTGGAAGCTTCCTTACCGACAAAGAAAAGAACCAGAATATCATTCCTGATTCTCATACTGTTCACCGGATTAAATCCATAACCGGTCACATGCTTTGAACCTGCCTCCGGGAAGAAGTCACTCTTTTCCGGAGATGCCGGGAACATATCCTCCCACCTGAATCTGCTGCTATTTCTCGTTATCAGATAGATTTCCAGGATATCTGATATTCTCCTGTTTGAACCAGCCTTGAGCAATTGTGCAGATTCATCCCAGTCATTGAGGAAGGGATGCAGGTCCACGCAGGATTTAAAATTCTGGATCAGAGGATGACTGATGAAAAAATCCTTTCTGACAGAAAGGGAAAGA
>CAZIAU010000247.1:0-2332 GCA_964536755.1 uncultured Bacteroides sp.
GATATACCAAACAAACTGATGGTACATACAATTACAAAGGAGCAACACACCATGACCTGACTTTAATGAGGAAGCACAGTGCTCCTCATGTGGAAGTTAAAGCAGCCGGGGGAGTCCGGACACTTGAAGATTTACTGAGAGTTAAAAAACTGGGAGTCACACGAATAGGGGCAACTGCCACCGAGGCTATACTTGGAGCAGTGGAGACCAGGCATCCTGACGTACTTTAATGGTTATCAGATATAAAGTAACTATAAAAATCGTAATCAAATGAAACGTATGAAAAACATTATTCCGTTGACTTTGCTAGCAGTGGTATTATTTTCCTTTGGATGTGCTGATAAGGCAAAACGGCATACTCCTCCAAATATCATTTTCATCATGTCTGACGATCATGGTTACCAGGCCATTAGCGCCTACAGTGATAAACTGATCCAGACCCCGAACATTGACCGTATTGCCAGAGAGGGAATGCTCTTTACCAATGCGTGTGTGACCAACTCACTCTGTGCCCCTTCAAGGGCTACGATTCTGACCGGGAAACATTGTCATATTCATGGCAAGATCGACAACAGGCTTCCTTTCGATACAACACAGATGACTTTCCCGCAACTCTTCCAGCAGGCCGGCTACCAGACCGCCATGTTTGGGAAACTTCACTTTGGTAACAATCCCAAAGGAGTTGATGAATTCAAGATACTACCCGGACAGGGGAACTATTATAATCCCGATTTCATTACCAACGAAGGAAGGATCAGGATTGAGGGGTATGTCACAGATATCATCACCGATGAAACCCTGGATTGGATGAGGAACAGAAGGGATCCGGAAAAACCCTTCCTGTTGTTCTTCCTGCACAAGGCTCCCCACCGGGAGTGGCTGCCTGCTGAACGTCACTTCAGGGAATATATAGATAAGACCTTCCCCGAACCGCCAACACTTTTTGATGATTACAGCGGACGCGGAACGGCGGCTCATGAAGCAGAGATGAATATTTTGCTCCATCAGAACTGGGCGGGCGATTCAAAAATTTATCCTGAGGTGATGGATGAACTGGGGATTGAGCCTGCATCTGACTGGGATAAAAGGGCCCTGGAGAATGCCCTGAAACGCTTTACCGATGAGCAGCGTGAAGCCTGGAATGAGGTATATGGCCCTATGAACGAAGAGTTTAAAAAGATCTATCCCACATTGTCAAAGGAGGAGCTGATGAAATGGAGGTACCAGAGGTATATGCAGGATTACCTGGGAAGTATTGCCGCAGTGGACGAAAGCGTTGGGACGCTGCTTGATTATCTGGATGAAGAAGGGCTTGCCGAAAATACCATTGTTGTTTACACTTCGGACCAGGGATTTTACCTGGGCGAGCATGGCTGGTTCGACAAGCGTTTCATCTATAATGAATCCTTTAAAACACCCCTGATTATCCGCTGGCCAGGAGTTACTGAACCGGGAAGCATAAATGACCAGCTGGTTCAGAATCTGGATTTTGCACAAACTTTCCTTGAGGCAGCCGGGATTGAGGCTCCCGGGGATATGCAGGGAGAAAGTATAGTTCCCCTGTTGAAAGGAGAAGATGAAAGCTGGGACAGGAGTGCGGTCTACTACCACTATTATGAGTATCCCGCAGTTCATATGGTGAAGCGGCATTACGGGATAGTTACCAAAGAATATAAACTGGTCCATTTTTACTATGATGTGGATGAATGGGAGCTGTACGACAGGATGAAAGATCCTTTGGAATTGAGGAATGAATATGACAATCCCGATTACGCCGGTGTGGTTGAAGAACTGACACAACAGCTGGCAGAACTGAGGGTGAAATACAAAGATTCTGAAGAGCTGGATCAGAAATTCATTGATATGTATAATCAGTAGGCAAAATGTAAACCTGACGTATAAAATGAGGCACAGATACCCGATTTCATTAATCTTGTTTCTCTGCCTTCCGTTCTTTGCACAGGGAGCGGATCTGAGACTTCCATCCATCCTGGGAAGTCATATGGTGTTACAGCAAAACACTCTGGTCAATATCTGGGGCCGGGCCCGGCCCGGAGCGAGTGTAAAAGTGAATACAGGATGGAACAATCTAGATTTCCAGACAACTGCCGATTCATCCGGGAAGTGGATACTGAAGGTTCCAACCGGTACGGCAGGGGGACCTTACGAGATATCGGTCAGAGCAGATACCACTATTCTTCTTGAAGATGTCCTGCTGGGGGAGGTGTGGATCTGTTCGGGTCAGTCAAATATGGAATTTCCCCTGAACCGGGCAGGATCGGCCACTACAGAATTACCGCGTTCACTCTTTCCGTATATCCGCCTTTTTACC
>CAZIAU010000247.1:2342-5352 GCA_964536755.1 uncultured Bacteroides sp.
CCGTGGGAAAGAGGATCGCCTCAAGACCCAGGGAGGATGTCAGCGGTGCCTGGAGCAGGTGTACCCCCCGTACGGCAAAAGACTTCAGTGCGGTGGGCTATTTCTTTGGTAAAGAACTGCATAAGGAGTTAAATGTTCCGGTCGGACTTATTAATACCTCCTGGGGCGGGACTCCTTCCCAGGCGTGGACGAGCAGGGAAACACTTCAGAATTTCGATTTTTTTCATGGTGAATTAATGGAGATATACGATGTATCCGAATCCGAAATGGACCTGGCCGAAGATGCCAGGGACAGTATCGAGAATATTATCAGGGTGCAGGGTGACTTTATGAATTTCGAGAATATCGGATTAAGGGACGGATGGATGAAGCCCGACCTGGATGATTCGGACTGGATTGAAGTACCATGTCCGGCCCGCTGGAGTTCAATTGCAGGGGTAGGTATGCTGGAAGGTGTTGCATGGATGCGAACCAGGTTTGTAGTTCCTGACAACTGGACTGGCAAAGCAATGGTTATCAGGCTGGGCCCGGTTGATGAGATGGATGTCACCTACCTGAACGGCAATAAGATAGGTTCCAGTATGAGGATAGAGAACTGGGATAAAGATAGAATTTACAAGATCCCCGGTTACCTCGTTACTCCAGGGGAAAACCTGCTGGCCATACGGATTGTCAACACGTCGGAAGATGGAGGGATCTTCGGAGAACCCGGACAATTAAAAGTGTCATCCCAGGTTGAGGAGGGATCAGAACCGGTTATGCTGAGCGGCAAATGGAAATTCCGGGTCGCATATAAATTTCCCGAGATCCCTGATCTGTTCGATCCAAAGAACTCAACCATACTCTTCAATGGTATGATCTATCCCCTGAAGAATATGACAATTAAGGGGGCCATTTGGTACCAGGGTGAATCCAACGTGGCTATGCCTTCGCTCTACGCGGAGATTTTCCCGGCCATGATCCAGGACTGGAGATCCACATGGGGAGAGGGAGATTTCCCGTTCTATTATGTACAGATTGCTCCATATGACTACGGTTCTGAAGAACTTGGTCCCCGGTTGAGAGAGGCCCAGTTTTTAACTCTTTCCAGGGTTCAGAATACCGGTATGGTTGTCACACTCGATATCGGAGATCCGGGTAACATACATCCGTCCGACAAGAAAGACGTGGGAAAACGACTGGCCCTGTGGGCCCTGGACAGGGACTACGGAAAGGAAAGGGTCCATTCAGGCCCTCTTTACAGTTCAATGGAGGTTGAGGGGGGAAAGATCCGCCTGCATTTCATCCATACGGGGAGCGGCCTGGAAGCCAGGGGCGGGCAGCTTACTCATTTTGAGATCGCCGGTGACGACAGGATATTTCTGCCTGCCCGGGCAGTCATAGAGGGAACCACGGTGCTGGTGAGCAATCCCTCTGTAGATTCGCCTGTTGCTGTCAGGTATGGCTGGAGCCCGACGGCCGAGCCCAACCTGTTTAACAGGGAGGGATTACCAGCCACATCTTTCCGGACCGATAGCTGGCCGCCTGATCCACAAACTGAAGCTTATTAATTTATTTTACCTGAAGTGAACATTCAGAAAGTATGAAGAAAATAGTGGTTGTTGGAAGCTCCAACACAGACCTGATTATCAAAGTTCCGGAGATAGCCAGACCCGGCGAAACAATACTTGGAGGAAGATTTCAAACCTTCCCGGGAGGTAAGGGGGCAAACCAGGCGGTGGCTGCAGCAAGGTCGGGAGGTAATGTGGCCTTCATTGCCGCTGTCGGGGACGATGCCTATGGAGAGGAAGCTTTGAGGCTGTACCGGCAGGACAATATTAATACGGGCTACATCAAGATTTGTAAGGATATACCATCCGGTATAGCCATGATAACCATTTCCGATAGTGGAGAAAATGCAATTACGGTGGCCCCCGGGGCAAACTCGGAACTGTTGCCGGGGGACCTGGATGATGCTGAAGAGGCTTTTCGTGAGGCCGATTATATGCTTGTTCAACTGGAAACTCCAATTGAAACCGTTCAAAATGCTGTGGAATTATGTGTAAAATTTAAGACTGTTGTCATATTGAACCCGGCACCAGCCGTAGAGCTTCCGGAAGAGATCCTGGCTGTTACAGATATTATTACTCCCAATAAGGGTGAGGCTGAGAAATTGACCGGCGTCAAAGTTGAGGATGAAAGAGGAGCTGCAAGAGCTTCTAAAAAACTGCATGAACTGGGAGTTAAAACAGTGATTATTACCATGGGTTCCCAGGGGGCATTCCTTTCCAATCAGATATCGGGAGTGGAGGTAATGATCAGGGGATTTGAAGTGAATGCCGTTGATACCACGGCTGCCGGCGATGTTTTCAACGGTCAGCTGGCCGTGGCGCTGGCTGAAGGGAAGAATATGAGGGATTCCATCCGGATCGCCCACAGCGCTGCCGCCCTTTCTGTTCAAAAACTGGGGGCACAGAACTCTATTCCCCGGCGGGAAGAGACCGATAGCTTCATGAAAAGCCTGAAAAAATAATCGGGATTATGAATTTCAATCAATAAGCAGATGAAACTGTTACAAATTAAGATTACCGGGATCGCACTTTCTGCCGTTTTATTCAGCGGGATGATCTTGACCTCCTGCGGTCCCGGGCATGTCGGTAAAGAGAAAAAAACTGCTGAATATCCTGCGGAATTCACACTGTCCAAAGCTGAACTGCTGGATAAGATCAAGGGTGGCTGGGCTGGTCAGGCAATAGGATGCACCTATGGCGGCCCCACTGAATTCAGATTCAGAGGAACCATGATCCAGGATTATCAGCCCATAGAATGGGATGCGGAAAAGATGATCTGGAATTATGAAAACAGGCCGGGATTGTATGATGATTTATACATGGACCTGACATTCGTTGAGGTTTTTGAAAAGGAAGGGATCGATGCACCGGCATCGTCACATGCTCATGCATTTGCTAACGCCGGTTACCAGCTTTGGCATGCCAATCAGGCGGCCAGGTATAATATTCTGAACGGCATT
>CAZIAU010000248.1:0-4099 GCA_964536755.1 uncultured Bacteroides sp.
TGTATCCATACCTCTACCATAATATTCAATAATGAAACCAACGCCTCCCTTGACGTCATGCCTGCGCAACATTTCCAGGATCACATCCTTGGCGCTCACCCAATCCGGCAGATGGCCCGTAAGTTCCACACCCATGACCCCGGGCATTTTCATGTAATAGGGATGTCCCGTAGCAACCGCAGCAATATCAAGCCCGCCGCTGCCAATGGCCAGCATCCCCATGCTTCCGGCGGAACAGGTATGGCTGTCTGAGCCTAGCATCGTTTTCCCGGGTCTTCCGAACCGTTCCATATGGACCACATGACTGATTCCGTTCCCGGCCCGGCTGTACCAGTATCCGAATCTGGCTGCAGCCGATTGAAGGAAGACATGGTCATCCGCATTTTTATAATCTGTCTGAAGCAGGTTGTGGTCCACATACTGTACAGCCACTTCGGTCCGTACCCGGTCCAGCCCGATATTCTCCAGTTCCAGCATCACAAGGGTTCCTGTAGCATCCTGTTGTAACAGATGCTCCACACGAATGGCTATCTCATTTCCCTGAATCATCTCTCCTTCCACAAGGTGCGAGCTAATCAGTTTTTCAGTTACATTCATGGGTCTTTTCACTTTCTTCATGACCTCTCTTGAGTTTAAACGTTTGAGGAACCTTCTTTTACTTTAATTGCCCTGTCATATCCTTGATAATCTTGTGCTCTTCTTCGAGGAAAGGTTCAAACCGGACATGTAATCATTTCCTAATACTGTTCCAGTGTATAATCCCTGTTTCACCATTTCATACGGAATATAGGTTGATATCCTAACCTTCATCAACATGCCTAACAACCGCGCACCTTAAAAACACAAATATCTCATGAAAAAAAAGATCATATACAGTATCGAACTTTGCAGACTAACGTGGTGACCTCAGGAGGACTCGAACCCCCACCATGGGAACCGGAATCCCACGTTCTATCCTGTTAAACTATGAGGCCTTAAGCGGATGGCAAAGTTAATATTTTTTCCTAAAGCTCTGATTGGATCTGGTCCCAATCCAGGAGGAAAGGCTCCGATTTAAAATCATTGCCAGGTTTGTAGGATAGTGCTTCGCGTATACGGGAACGGAAATTCGGATGTGTGGAGATCACCTCAAAATGTTCAATATACTCGTTGCCCGTTTCTTCTTCCAGCCTCCTGAAAAGAGTGGCCAGTGTCCGGGGCTCAATTGCAGAGTGTTCGAGCAGTTCACATGCGAACCGGTCCGCCTCCTCTTCCTGTTTGCGATCGAAATGGGTTGAGGTAAGCAGGCTGGTGACTTCGCCAAGCACATAGGGGTCCGTTGAGTTAATAAGTTCCAGACCCAGCTCTTTGATCAGCCTGGCAACCACGTGCCTTCTCTCCACATGCCCCATTTCATGTGCCATCACAGCAGCCAGTTCCTCAGGTGATTCGCAGAATCCTATAAGTCCCGTGGAGATAAGGATATTTCCACCGGGCACTGTAAATGCATTGATCATTTCACTTTCGAATACTAGGAAACTGTAGCTGTATTCCGAATGCTCCAGGTTCTTCTCCAGCCTTTGCCCGATAAGATCAACTGCTGAGTCAACCTCCGCGTTCCCGAACTCTCCAAACATGGGATTAAGCAGCACCACATCCAGATAGGCCTCACCCAGCTTCTCCTCTTTGCTGATGCTCAAAAGCTGCGGATTTTCGGGATAGGAAAAGAGTGATGAAACTATCCAGATAAGTCCGAATATTCCCAGCAGGATGACGAGGTCCCTAAGAATATATCGTTGCATAGTCGTACTGTTAAATCCTGGGAGGCCTGTTCGCAGGTCCAGGACCTGAACTATCCGGCCTGATCCTGTAAACCTGGTGATAAGCGACTTTGCCGAAAAACACAAAATAGTAGAAAAGACCCTTCCTGGCCCTCACTGCTCCCACAAGACTGAAAATAAAATAGACCAGGTCGGCGGCTGCAGTCATCACCAGATAGCCCCAGAAGATGCTTGTAAAATCATAATCTTTTACCAGGTTGACTATGGTCCAGGCCACCAGTCCACAATTCAGCAGACTGACGGGGATCTGCGAATAGAGTGACTGGAGCATATGGAACTGAACAAATTTTCCCTTATCACGATTCACATAATAGTAGACAATGGAAGCTACCAGGTTAAGAATTGGAAGGGGCAAACCCATGGCTGTTGTTGCAAACATCATCAGGTAAGCCCCCATAGCATCTTCTCTTACCCTGACTTCAATTTCATCGGGTTGCGGGAGCGGATGGTATTCCATAACAGAGTTTGATTTAGCCCTGGGTCATATATCAGGCTTCATCCGGAAGTTCATCCCCGGTAAACGCAGGATATTTATCGGTCATGTATCTCATATAAATTCCTATCCGCATCTGCCAGCGTACCTGGCCAACAACCCAATCATGCCAGTTTTTAGGATAATTGGCAGTAAACAGTACCACCCACCACGCCAGGAACTGAAGTATGCCCACAAAGATAGCCCGGAATCCCAGAATGAAATAGTGCGGCAGGTAAACATAGAAAATACCGAACAGTAACCGGACCAGGGTCAGTCCCCTGCTAACCTTTTCAGGATAAGGCACGGACATATCCGTATGATCATCTGTGGCTTTAATCCCAAAGGCAGGGTACCCATCGGATAAATTATAGATCCGCGCCATGAGCCGTACACTCCATTTCATCAGGCCAACCTGGAATTCAAACATGCTCTGGGGGTATCTCCCGGTAAAAAGAACAACCCAGAATGCAACGAATTGCAGTATGGCTCCCCACAGGCTCATAAACAACAACACAAACGCATGCGGAATAATGATGTAGAGGACCCCTAACAGGGTTCTTAATAAGAGTTCTCCTCTGGAATAACGTTCCTGGTGCTCGATTTTTAATTTCATTGGTTTAGTCTTTTGGTTAGTATTGCAATCCAATATCTGAAAAATTCCCTTTGAAGTCAACCTTTTAATGTCAATTAAGTGTAAAAAAAGCTCTATTTTCGCACACTGGATCACATTTGGAGCGCATGGAATACAAGTTTACAGAAATTGAGAAACGCTGGCAGGAATACTGGGAATCCAACGGGACTTTCAGAACAGAAGATGACTTTTCCAATCCGAAGAAATTTTATATACTCGATATGTTTCCCTATCCGTCAGGATCGGGATTGCACGTAGGCCATCCGGAAGGGTATACTGCCACCGATATAGTGGCGAGATATAAAAGGATGAATGGATTCAATGTGCTTCATCCTATGGGATGGGACGCTTTTGGACTTCCTGCGGAGCAATATGCCATTGAAACCGGGACTCACCCGGCAGTAACCACAGGAAAGAATTGCGATACTTTCCGCAAACAGATAAAATCACTCGGGCTGGGCTATGACTGGGACAGGGAGATTAATACTTCGGAACCGGATTATTTCAGGTGGACCCAGTGGATATTCATGCAGCTATATAATACCTGGTTCGACAGGGATATGCAGAAAGGCAGGCCGATTGCAGAACTGGAAATTCCCGGGGAGATTGAGCGCCAGGGTCCGGAGGCCATCCGGAAATACAAAGCAGAAAAACGGCTGGCATATTATGATGATGCGCTGGTCTGGTGGTGGCCGCACTGCAGGATAGTCTGTTCAAATGAAGAGGTCCTGAATGACGGAAATCATGAAAAATGCGGTAACCCGGTGGAGAAGAAGAACCTGAAACAATGGATGCTCAGGATTCCTCTGTATGCGGAACGGCTGCTCGAGGGTCTGGATCATGTTGACTGGCCCGAAGGAGTGAAAGATATGCAGAGGAACTGGATCGGGCGGTCAACGGGAGCCGAAGTGGATTTCCGGATTGAGGGAACAGAAGAGGTTCTGAAGGTTTTTACCACACGTCCGGATACCCTCTTTGGAGCCACCTACATGGTTGTGGCACCGGAGCATCATATGCTTAAAGGGATGATCACAGAGAAACAAAAACAGGCAGTAGAATCATACGTAACTCAGGCCGGTCTCAAATCAGAGCTTGACAGGTCCGATCTCTCCCGTGAAAAGACAGGCGTATTTACAGGAATGCCGAGGTGAGGGACATTAAGCAGATTCTGCA
>CAZIAU010000248.1:4109-5334 GCA_964536755.1 uncultured Bacteroides sp.
GTATTTACAGGAAGTTATGCCATAAATCCTGTAAACAATCAGCGTATACCCATCTGGGTTGCAGATTATGTACTCATGGGATATGGCACGGGAGCCATCATGGCTGTGCCATGCCACGATACAAGGGATTTTGAATTTGCCAGAAACTTTTCCCTGCCGGTCCGGTGCATCATGGATCCGGCCACGGAAGACCGGGACCTGAGAGAAAAAGTGCTTGCCGGCAAAGCTTGCTGGACAGAAGACGGCAAGTATCTAAACTCAGGCAATGCGGAAACGGGACTGGATATTAACGGGCTGACCAAAGAAGCAGGGATAGAAAGGACTATCGGCTGGCTGGAAGAGAAAAATCTCGGAACCTCTGCCATAAATTATAAGATACGGGACTGGCTTTTCAGCCGTCAACGTTACTGGGGTGAACCGTTTCCTGTGATTCACTGGGAAGACGGGGAAATATCACTTCTTGATGAGGCTGAACTGCCTCTTGAGCTTCCCGAACTGGAAAAGTATGAACCGGGAGCTCATGGTGAATCTCCCCTGGCCAATGCCAGTGAGTGGCTTGAGGTAACCGATAAAAATGGACGCAAAGGCCGCAGGGAGACCAATACCATGCCCCAGTGGGCAGGATCCTGCTGGTATTATCTCAGGTATCTTGATCCTGAGAACAGTATCGAACCCTTCTCCCGGGAAAAGGAGAACTACTGGATGCCGGTTGATCTTTATATTGGAGGTGCCGAACATTCAGTGCTTCATCTGTTGTACAGCCGGTTCTGGCATAAGGTGCTGTTTGACCTGGGTATCGTTTCCACCGACGAGCCCTACCAGAAACTGTTCAACCAGGGCATGATCCTGGCTTTTGCCTATGAGACTGGATCAGGTGCCAGGGTGGCAACTGATATGGTTGAAGAGAAGAATGGAGCGTTTTACCACAGGGAAACAGGAGAATCCCTGAACCAGATTGTGGCCAAAATGTCCAAATCTCTTAAAAATGTTGTGAACCCGGACGATGTGGTTTTATCATACGGGGCTGACTCTTTGCGTCTTTATGAGATGTTCCTGGGACCTCTCGACGCGGTAAAACCATGGGTGGAAAACGGGGTAAAGGGTGTTTTCAGTTTCCTTAACAGGGTGTACAGATTCTTCTCCAACACCGATAATTACCATGAACAACCCGAGGATGAAGAGGTTATGAAATTCTTTCATCTTACTGTTAAGAAAGTGGAACACG
>CAZIAU010000249.1:0-5310 GCA_964536755.1 uncultured Bacteroides sp.
CCGGTGCCTTCGAACCTTAACCCGGCTCCACTCTTGTTGATGACCTCCAGCCACCTCACATCCGTATGATTTCCAAATCCCTGGGTAATCACATATGGCATCCGGATCGAATCCACAGGCATGGAATAGATGCCGGTTCTGGCCCCGGTTTTACGATCGGGATAGGTTTCAAACGGACCCTTTCCATACCATTTAAAGGAATCGAACCCCGGACTTAACCTCATCTCCAGTCCAATCTTCTGGATCCAGGGAATATCATCACTCGCTCTTCTTGCAGGAAGCTCCATCTGGCAAACCACCTTGTGGTCCAGGATCAGTTTTCCATCATTGAAGATTCTGTATTTGAACAAGTTATCGAATTGCAAAGCACGTTCCTTAAATGAGTATGATTTGGTTTCTATGCTTACCAGAGCTTCATTATTATTGACTTTTTTAAAATAAACTGACTCAATTTCATGAACCAGTGAATCGAGTCCCCAGGCATACCATGTGGCATATTCTGCGCGGGTCCATGTGGATATTTCATTGACAATGGGTGGCCGGGAAACTTTCAGCTGCGGGCCGCCTGATAGAAATTCCTCATCACCAAAGCGAATCTGGCTCAATATCCCCGCGGACCTGTCAAAACTGTAACTGAATCCTTCTCCGGAAATCACCAGTTCATCTCCGGTTTCACGTAAAGACAAATCACCTCTGGACTGATTATCGAAACTTTTCTGTTCATTTAATGATGACTGCAGCTCAAACTCATCAAAACCGATTTCATATCCGGGTTTTGCCCATGGCTGTTCATACCCTGTCTTATAAATTGTCCTGAGGATATAATCAGATCCCGGGGATAATTCCTTCTTATTAAATGGTATGAACAGATCCGTTTCCTGCTGTGGACTGAGATCCAGTTCGAGATCACTTTCCTGAATGGTCACTCCATCCTTCAACAGAGCCCAACCAATGGAGATCTCATTCAGGTTGGTAAAATGATAACGGTTGTGGATCCGGAATTGTCCGTTATCCTGATCCACCGCCTCTATCTTGACAGGGCAATGACTGTGCTTCACCTGCCACGATTCGGGCTGATAGGTCCTGTCAGCAAAGATAATACCGTCCATGGTGGCAGATGTGTACGGGGTAGCACCGTAACAGCGGAATTTTCCATGATCCACCTGCTCCTCGAAGGGAAGCCACAATACAAGGTTTTTACCTGCCGCAGGCTCTTTACTGTAAAAGGAGAGCTGATCCTTTTGCAGGGCAATATTATGGATCATGACCTCATCAAAAATAGCGTTTGAAATATAACCGGGTGTATTCTCATTATCCCTCTCATGATTCTTTCCGACCATCACCTCGTAATAAGTCCGCCGGATCTTTCCACTGGCAGCTAACGAGGCAATCTTTTTTCCATCCAGATAGAGGGCTATTTTCGAGCCATCATAGATCCCGGCTACATGATGCCAGTTATAGTTCCAGTTCCTGGTCAGGAAAGCCGATACCCTGTAAACCCTGTCCGTATGAACGGTAAAGGAGATGGAATCTTTATGATGCTGTTCCAGTGAAAAAGAGTGAGCCCCTTTTGAGATCAGGGTGTTGGATCCGTTATAACCGCGGGGAAAGATCCAGGTCTGAAGTGTCAGCTGATCTCCAGTCAGTGTGAGCGCCGGGTGCGGGGTAACCTCAACAAAATCGTCCAGACCGCTCAGTTGAATGGCCCTGCCCGTGTGACCTGCAACATTCTCAGGCCTCCCCATTAAAACAGCCTGGTGGTTGCAGGATGACCGGTCAGCAGTAGTTACCAGATCAACCAGAATACTCTGGTTAACCCAGTCCCAGATAAATCCCCCCTGAAGGCTCTTGTACTTGTAAAACCTCTCCCAGTACTCATCAAAATGTCCCATGGAATTTGCTACTGAGTGGGCATATTCTCCCAGAATCACGGGCCGTCGTGTGGTATCACCAATGGCATCCAGCATTCCCGGATTGGGGTAGCGGGTTCCGCATATATCTGCAAAGGGAGCATCTCCGTTTGGATAGTTCGTCTGATGGTAGACAAACCGTGTCGGATCGGCAGACCGGACATAGTCCGCCATCAGGTAGTGGACGGGTGCCAGTCCGCATTCATTTCCCATGCTCCACATAATCACGGATGGATGATTTTTATCACGTTGCAGATAACGGATTGTCCGGTCCATAAAAGCAGGCTCCCATCCCGGCTGGGAAGCGAGAAACCTTTCTCCGTAATGGCACTCCGCATTAACTTCATCACAAATGTAAAAGCCCCATTGATCGGCCAGATCATAAAAAAGCGGATCATCAGGATAATGACATGTTCGGATCCCGTTAACGTTCAATTCTTTCATAAGTTGAAAATCCCTTTCAATCACCTCCCTGCTCATTGTACGGCCATGTTGCAGATCGTGTTCATGGCGGTTAACTCCTTTAATTGTAACAGGTACACCATTGACAAGCAGCTGTGCATCTTTGATCTCCAGCTCCCTGAATCCAACTTTTTCTTCAACCACAGCCAAAACATTTCCCCCGGCATCTTCCAGCGAAAGTACAAGCGTATAGAGGTTTGGTTTCTCGGCTGACCATAACTCAGGATAACTTATCTCCTTTTTAAGAGAGAGTATCTTATGGCTGTTAGGCGCAAGTGATTTTAAACTTGCGTCGAACCCGGCTACCTGCTTTCCTTCGGGGTTAAACAGTTCTGCCCTGACAATAAGTTTTCCCGGGTCCCCTGCCGTTTCATTCCTGAGAGAACAATCGATATCAAGCGTTGCGTTTGTGTAATTATCGTCCAGATCCGTCCTTACGAAAAAGTCACTTATATGGACCTTATTAAGCGAATAGAGATATACACCCCGGTAAATTCCTGCAAACCGCCACATGTCCTGGTCCTCCAGGTAACTGCCATCGGTCCACCTGGACACCTGGACAGCAATCTTATTCTTTCCCGGGACCAGGTACTCTGAAATATCAAATTCAGCAGGGGTCATGCTCCCTTTGTCAAATCCAGTATAATTACCGTTAATCCAAACCCAGAATCCCGCTTTCACGCCTTCGAAATGGAGTACAACCTTTCTGCCCTTCCAGGAACCGGGAATTTCGAACTCTTTGATATAATATCCGGCAGGATTGAACTCCACGGGTACTTTAGGCGGGTCGTAGGGAGCAAACTCCATGGGGACATTCCGGTAGATATAATATCCGAATCCCTGCATCTGCCATGTACCCGGCACAAGGATATCTTTCCATCCCGATGCATCAAAACCAACACTGCTAAATCCCCTGGGTGATTCCAGAGGGCTGCTGGTCCAGAGGAATTTCCAGGTCCCGTTCATGGATTGGTAGAAAGCCGACTGATCCCATTCCCCTTTCATTGCCTGATCGGGATTCTCGAAAGGAATAAAAGGGACGTGAGGAGATAACTGATTTTCTTCCACAAAAGAGGGATTCTCAATGTACCGGACGATATCGGAATACTGGTCTATCTGAGCCCAGAGTGCAAGGCCGGTTACCAGGACCAGCACCGAAATGAAATATCTCTTCATAATCTAACAGCTTTTATATTAATTCACTTTATTCAGTTTGACAGCATCTGCCACAACTGTTCCTCCTGACTGGTCCGCCACGATCCTTACCACTTCATTATATCCACGATTTAATTGGTATATACCCAGACCCACCCACCTGCCACCATCTTCAGTCTGGTTGATCTTTAACTGATGAGTACCTCCGGCATAATTGATTTGAACAGCAACATCCGCTGAATAATTCTCACTGACAGGATACCATATACTGACTTCATATTTTCCATCCTGTTCTATCCATGGCCGGAATCCAAATGTTCCTTTCTGTTGATCGTTCAGGGCATAATTCATCTGATACCTGCCATTGTGTTCGGTCTCAATCTCATTCCATGATCCCTTTTTGCTCGTAAACCTTTTCATGTTGTTGTCAATGATGATCTCATCATCAAACTGAAATGCTCCATAAGGATTACCTGCAAGAGACAGTACCTGGCCCTGATCCTTCAGTTTATTTTGCAGTTTCACTATATCTGTCTTCTGCACGGGAATATCTTCAGCAGCTGCTATTGAGGCAGCAATACCTGCAGCATGGCCCATGATCATATACTGTGGTTCCATGCGTATGGAAGCATTGGCAACAAAGCTCGCTGACATACAAACCGGGACAATCAGGTTTGTACACTCACTGTATTTGGGCAAGAGTGCACGGTAAGGTATCTCATAGGGTGCTACCGGTATCGATATATAACCTTCATTGTAAACTTCATAATGAAGTTCAGGGAACCGGCTCACAGGGATATAGGTTCTTTGAACATGCCTAACATCGATGTTGTAGGAACCCATCCCAATGGCATCATATTTCACCGTATCCGATTCAAGGTCATACTGGGTCATGAAGAATTCACCGATCATCCTGCGTGCGACCCGTATGTAGAGTTGATGGGGCCAGTGATCATTCTCCGTAAACTCATCCTTGCAGAGTCCTATTTTACCTGTTTCCTTTCGTATATGCTCCGGTACGGAAGGATCATTTGACAGGAAATAGAGTAATCCCATCGTATACTCCTTCATCAACATCCAGATCTCGTCCCTTCTCTCATAATCAGCATCAGGATATTCCCAGTTCAATCCGTCTACAACATTGGTTGAAATGGGACCGGATGAATTCATATCGGTCTTCCCATTGGGCAGGGTTGGCCATAGATGGACCATCCCGGGTGCATCGGGATGTGCTTCGTAATAGTATTTTATAAGGGCAAATTCCGAAGGATCATATCCCTCTGGTTCGGGAATGGGTACCCGGTTATTTTCTTCATCAGTTACAATCAGCCGGAATCCGTACCCCTGTACGGCTTCATCGGCCTCACCCTCTCCTACAAGGGAGGCAGGATTAATGAGTGGCAGCAGGTTCCCCTTTTCATCAAAAGGGGTGACCCCGGGAAGCATCTGATGGCCATCCGGTAAAATGGCCCTTCTCCCTGCCCAGGATTCACCAAAATCCATAACCCCCTCCCTTCCTACAGTATAGGATATTCCTGCCCGCGCCATCAGGTCACCTTCATAACTTCCATCTATGAAAACCGTGGCACTGACCTGACTGTTATCTGAAAGAATTATCCGGTCAATGAGCCCCCCCATTTTATGTACCTCCGATACCTGTTTTCCAAAGAGCACGGATACACCTGCCTCCTCCAGCCAGTCACGAAATATTTTCTCCCCCACATGGGGTTCCGGGCCACGCCAGTAATATAGTGGCTTATTATAGAAATGCGCCACCTTTTCA
>CAZIAU010000250.1:0-5298 GCA_964536755.1 uncultured Bacteroides sp.
GTCCGGCTATCTTTTTCCGCATCTCCGGGACATAAGGTCCGATCTTCGGGACCTGGAGGCAGACCGTGGAGTCAACATTACCTATTTCAAATCCTTTCTCCCTTATCAGATCATGGGTTCTCTGCAACAGAACTGAACTTGCTATGCCTTCATAGTTAACATCCGTGTCGGGAAAATGTTCCCCTATATCGCCCAGTGCGGCGGCTCCCAGCATGGCGTCACAGATGGCGTGGAGAAGCACATCGGCATCTGAATGACCGAGCGCCCCTTTCTCATGGGGAATTTTTACTCCGCCGATCCAGAATGGGATTCCCGCTTCAAGCCGGTGCACATCGTATCCGAAACCGATCCGGAGATCATTCATACGGGGAAGCTACAGGTTCAGATCTTCAAAATCGAAACCCAGAGTAAACCTGAGTGTATTCGCCAGGGGACTGTTTTGCCCGTTGGTGGGGACCAGGTAAGAGAAGTCCAGCGAGAACACATTCAGTTTAAGTCCCACGCCTACGGTAAAATATTTCCGGTTACCCTTGGTGGCGTGCTCGTGAAAATAACCTGCCCGTATGGCAAACTGGTCCCTGTACCAGTATTCCGTGCCCAGGCTGAATGCTATTTCATGGATCTCCTCGGAAAAGATACTGTAGGTACCGTCGGACCTTTCAATTCCCGGAGCATCACCAAAAGACTGGAACATTCCTGCAACTACCGATCCGGGTGTATCCTTTCCCCGGATAACCACCAGTTCATTGGTAACTGTGTCCAGTTCTTTTACCGGTGGGGTGGGGACCATTAACTTGTTGAGATCGGTATAAAATGCAACGGAATTGTAATCATCGATGTTGTACTTGAACCTTCCCCCGATCCTCAGGTTGGTTGGAACAGGTGTTTTTTCGGCATCCTGGGTATAGGAAACGGGTGTACCCATGTTGGTCATGCTAATACCTGCGGCCCACTCTCCGTCACTTGTACCCAGGTCCACTTCATGTTCATAATAGAAGCCGAGGTCAGCTGCAAAGGAGATACCGGGTTTGGTCTGCTGACCATCGGCTGTGTTCTGGCCACTGGTCAGGTCGGACCTGATAAACCTGAATGCGATCCCCCCCGAGAAGTGATCGGTGAACAGCCTTGAATAACCTGCATCCACTGCAAATTCGTTCGGATTATACTGTCCGGTGACAGTCCCGGTGATATCTGTAAAAATTATGTTCCCCAGTGAAAAATAGCGGAGCGAAGTACTGATCACCTGCTGACTGTTTACCCGGTAAAAACCGGCAAGGTACGCCAGGTTGATATCGGGGATCAGGTTCCGGAGCCAAGGAGTATAGGAGATGGCAAATCCGCCTTTGCTGTCGATAAAGGCATACTTACCAACGTTCCAGTGCTGGGAATTTACATCGGGCGAGGTGGCTGCTCCCACATCACCCATGGCACCTGACCTCGAATCAGGGGCAATGGTCAGGAACGGCACGGAAGTCTGTATGGTGTTTAGTTCGCCTCCTCCAAGTTCACCTGAAGTGATCTGGCCTGGCAGATTAACTGTCGTGACTAATAGTGATCCGGCAATCAATGCGATCAATCCTGATCTGAATCCTTTTAACATTTGTTCAGTTTTGGTTTTCAAATATAACATATAATAATTACATAGCTTCTGTAAAAAAGTACCATCTTAAGTTCATTTTAAGTACGTAAGATGGCCTGCTTTAGTATGGCGAACATAAATTTATTGATCAGTATCTATCTGGTGATGATCAGTTTCCCGCTCTCCGCGGCTGTTTCCCCGTCCCCGTTACTGATGACGGCCCTGTACAGATAAACTCCACCGCCGAGAGCCGATCCGCCTGAGGTTGTACCGTCCCACATGAGGGGTTCCAGCCTGTATCCGGCTGAATACTCCCTGGTATCGAACTTTTTCACCATTTCACCTGCCAGGTTATATATGGTCAGTACGAGCCTTATCTCCTGGTCCGGACGGTTATGCTCAATGTTGAACCATGTATTTTCTGCAAAGGGATTGGGATAGTTGAAGAGCTGTTCCAGCAACATCTCCTCCGAGTCGGTTACCACAAAATCAAGTACCGATTCGGAAGAGTTATTATGAATGTCCCATATTTTCACTTTAATGCTGTGCCGGCCGGGTTCCAGGTTACCGTAAGGATAGCGGATGAATCCGGAATTGTAACTGTTGATGTTGGCCTGGTAGAATTCATTGAGAATAATTGAATTGATGCGGTCATCATCCAGCGTTGCGGTAAGGTCATGCCCGATCCCGTTCCCGGTGGTGTTGATCCCGAAGTTGTCTTCGACGTATACCAGCAGTACCGGGTCGGGATCCGTAATTCCACCCGGTAGGAAGAAAGTATCGTTCATGAAAACTCTTATCCCCGGGGGCTGGTGATCAACACCATTTTCATCGCCGATCCCCCCCACAACAAAATTCTCTGATGAACCGTTGGCATCTATAACCGAATCATTGCTGTAGTAACTGATCTTTCCCGTTCCATATGCAAAGTTTATATCCTTTGGTACAAAAAAGCCGAAGGAGAAACGTCCGTCTGTCACCGAACTTTTCCCACTGTAAAGGATATTATTCCTGGACATAAAACTCCAGACGGGATCATCATCATTTGAAAGGGTCTCAACCAGTTTTTCCTTATCGAAGACAAGCGGATACACCGAACCGTTGTAACTCCCCATAAAAATTCCGTCACGGGTTTCAAGGTGTCCCGATACGGTAACCCAGTCAAAGGCTGAGATTGTGTCGGTCTGAGCGTTGATGTCAAGGCCGTTGATGGAATCTGTCACTACCCGGTGCTCGGGAAAAACAAGGCGCATGGAAGGATCTCCAAGAAGTGTAAAGTTGCGTTTGTTGATGCCTGACTGGGTGTTGTTTTTACTGTAAGCAATAATATCACCCAGGCGATAATTCTGCTTGTTCTCATCCTTCTCAAATGCAAGGTCATAGAATTTAACGTTCAATTCATGATTGGGTGCCGAGTAGACAAGTCTCGTCGTACTGAACAGTCCGATGCCCCCGCCTTTCTTATTCAGCAAAACCTCCTCACCCGCCGAAGTAACTTCCTCGTCCTTTTTATGGTCATACTCATCATACCGGCTGAACTCGCAGGTAGCCGTTACAAACAGTGGAAGCATATTCTTGTTGGACCATGTCCTGATGTCATTGGTGGTGAGTATTTTTTCATGGGCCAGTCCGTTTGGACCACCATGACCGGTATAGTTTACGATCAGTGCACCCTGGTTCATCTGGTCGTTTATGGCCCGTGTCACATCCGGATATTGGGGACCGGTGGCCAGGTCCTCCTGGGTGTATGCATCAAGATATATCTTATTGATGTTATAAGCCGGGTAACTGTTCCTGATATTGGTGGCCAGCTCGTCGGCCTGACGCATATGAAGATTGCCGTCTTCATCATCACCGATAAAGCAAAGCTGGTTCCTCCATTCACCCTGGTTGGCCCTGTCGCTGTATGAGATGATCTTATCCACAAGATTGGAGGCCTCCTCCGTTGTGGAAACTGGTAATCGCCCTATTCCAATATCCATCAATCCGGTATTCATGGATTCATCGGTGTCCAGCAGACCAAAATAGTCATCGGAAACATATGAAGAGGTGGGCGCAAGTGAATTCTCCGACTGGTAGGTAAGGATCAGGTTGGTATTGTTTTCGGTCCGGTTACGGTTATCATAAGATCCGTCTCCAAAAAGCAGGAGATAGCGACAGAGCTCAGATGAACCGGCAGCCCGGTCATAGAACATCTTCATGAAATTACGGATGGCAGTCACATCGGGAGTGCCGGAGGAAAACTCATTGAAAACCTGCTCCTGAAGCACAACGGCCACATCCAGTCCGTCATTGGTTATCCTGTGTTCGGCCAGCCGGCGCGCTTCTTCCAGAAAGATCTCCGGGGTAATGATGATCATATCGGGATGATGCAGGCCGTGCAGGTCCTGGTTGATTACTTTCCCCAGTCCCTCACCTTCATATTCGGGAACGCTGAATACGGCACCCGGCGAGAAGGCAACAAATTCCCTGATCCCGTTGGTTTCCAGACGGAAGGTGGCAGTGGAGCCGTTCAAGGTGTAGGGTACATTCAGGGGATCGGAAGGATCGGATATGTCCCAGATGACCATGCTGCTGCCGGCCTTCTCCAAATGGAATTCACTAATGTTCCCGGGTCCGGCACTCCTGCTGTCACGGAACTCGATCCAGCCGGAACTTCCCATCTCAAGTTTACGCCTGCAGTTCACCGAGATGGCATCCAGCCATCCTTCAGAATTTGAATCGGGCCTCTGGTAAGAAAGGGTTATTACAAGGTTGTCCCCTGAAGGCAGGTAGTTAAATACTCCATTCTCTGCATAGGCGTAAGTGGATGTGTGATGGCTCAGATCGGTTCCGGGCATTTCAATAAAACCCAGCTGTTGGTTGTTGGCACTTACCAGGAATGAAGATGTAACACCGGAACGGGCAAGGGTTTTTATCCTTATCCTGACTGTTTCACCTTCGACCCGGCCCGGCAGGTTAAAGGGATAGTTATACTCCAGGTTAACATTGAAATTATCGCCGTACCACTCCCTTCCCGAACTGATCAGATTATAGGTTTCATCCTCATGATAGTCAAGAAAATCGAAGGAGGTAACAGAATGGGTAGCCGTTTCACTGCTCTGAACAGCATCAACGGTTGTCCGGACCGGCCCCTTATCGTCGGTCAGGAAATAGAATCCCTTCCAGGAATAGGGATGAAGCCTGTGGATAAACATCTGGTCTGTATCGCTGTATTCCCAGTAATATGGTCCCCGGGCATAGAACAGGATAAAATCGCCCGGTCCGAATATACCGTCGCTTCCCTTATTCATGTATACGGGGACCGACCGGAGGTCATCCAGATATCCCTCTGAAAATTTTTCCGGTAAAAGTTGTCCCCCCGATCCGTACACCCTTACACTGGCCGGATTGGTCAGGCCGATTTCATTCAGCTGTTCGTAGGTCAGTTTATGCATGCCGCTGCCGGTCACCGAGATCTTGAACCAGTCCCCCGAGGAGAGCACGGAATTCGTGGCCCATTGACCCGTTTTTTCACTTTTAAGGGGAGCCATGGGCTTTTCTTTCTCAAGCCGGATATCCATTGAGCTGACTCTCCGGATATCACCCGGAGCCTCTTTGATAAAGGGCAGGATCTTAATCAGGATATATGCCTGTTTTGCCTCCCGGACAAGGGAGTACTCCACGAGAGGGGAGTCCGCCACATGAGAAGTGTTTACTCCGGACACAGGCTCATGGCT
>CAZIAU010000251.1:0-5286 GCA_964536755.1 uncultured Bacteroides sp.
CGGGAATTTTGGTGGCGATACCGATAACTGGATATGGCCCAGGCATACAGGCGATTTCACACTATTCAGGGTTTATGCCAACCAGGAGAACCAGGCTGCCGGTTACAGCCCTTCAAACATACCCTACAGGCCGCGTAAACACCTGGAGATCTCGGCCGGGGGGATTAATGAAGGGGACTTTACCATGATACTGGGTTATCCGGCATCCACCACCAGGTATCTCTATTCGGAGGCAGTCAGGGCCATGCTGGACGAAAGCCTTCCTGTAAAAATTGCACTCAGGAGTACCAGGCTGGAGATCATGGAGCGCTATATGCAGCAATCTGATAAGGTGCGAATCCAGTATGCCCATAAATTCAGGAGAGTGAGCAACTCCTGGAAGAAATGGCAGGGTGTCATACTGGGATTAAAGCGGATGCACGCCGTTGAGAAAAAGAGGGGGGAAGAAGAAGCTTTCCTGCAGTGGGTAAATGCAGATGGTGAACGTCAGTTGAAATACGATGCTGTAATTCCCACGTTCCAGGGTCTTTACGGACAGATCGGGGAATATGCCATGGCGGATGATATGATGGATGAAGCAATTATGGCAGTAGAGTTATTCAAGCAGGTATCGCAACTGACTGCTTTGATGAGGCAGGGTGCGTCCGGGGAGTCACTGGAAAACCAGGTCAACCTTTTTTTCAGGGATTATCATATGCCCATCGACCGTGAAATATTCGGAGCCATGATGGAAGCATATTATAAGCTGATGCCCGAAGAGTTCCTTCCGGAATTTTTTAACGGAATAATGAAGAAATATAAGGGGGACTTTCAAAGATTCAGTCGTGACACATATGAAAAATCCATTTTCAGTGACAAAGAGCGTGTCATGAAATTGCTGACCACCTTTGCACAGAATCCGAAGGGTGCCCTTAAGAAGGTTACCAGAGATCCTGTGTCAGAGTACCTTGATCAGTTTCGTGAACTGTATATGATTAAGATTAATCATGAGTATTACAGGCTGAACGAGGAGTTGGAGAAGAACTACCGGGTATATATGTCGGCACTCCTGGAAAAAGCCGGTGATAAGCAGCTCTTTCCGGATGCAAATTTTACCATGAGGCTGACCTACGGCAAGGTGGAAGGATACCAGCCCCGGGATGGGGTATGGTATGACTGGTCAACCACTTTGAATGGGCTTATCGAGAAGGGCAGGGAGGATGTTGCGGAATATGTGGTACCTCAAAAACTGGTCACTCTTTTTGAAATGAAAGACTTTGGCAGGTATGGCGTAAATGGAACCATGCCTGTTTGTTTCATTGCATCCAATCATACCTCGGGTGGAAACTCCGGAAGTCCGGTCCTCGATGCAAACGGAAGGCTTATCGGCCTGAATTTTGACCGCGACTGGGAAGGGACCATGAGTGACATCTATTATGATCCTTCTATTTGCCGGAATATTTCAGTGGATATAAGATATGTTCTTTTTATTGTGGATAAGTTTGCCGGAGCGGGTTACCTGCTTGATGAACTGGACATTACCTGGTAAATGGAAGAAACAATTCAACTGGTGGTTCACGGGAGGGGGAACGCATGGCCGGTTCCCCAGGGAGGTACTCATCCCTTCTATGACAGGACCGATCCCGGGGATCTGTCCAATGCCTCTTTTTCTCTTGTGACGGGTAGAGGGAGCAATCGATCAGAGATCCTCGTGGATGCGGGTCACGGAGGATAATCCGTTTACTATTCTTGAGCTACTGAAGTACATTGAAACCGGAAAAGCCATGCTGGTCCACTACAGCGGGATGGAAGATCAGAACTATTACAATGAACCGGCATTACCTGAGGGGGACCTTCGCTCATGGGTAACCGGATCGGCCGGATCAGCAGGGATCAATTGTGATTTCATTATACCGCGAACAGGAGAAATCTTTGACATCTGACCCCGGTAATTTTCCCAACCTAACTAATATTTTAGTTCCTTTGAACTTTTATTCCTATGGGCGAAAATAACAGAAAAGGATTGATGTATGCTGCGATCACCGCATCACTGTGGGGATTCATGGCCATTGTATTGAAGGTTATTACCAATGAGCTGCCGTCGGTCACAGTGGTCTGGTTCAGGTTCTTTATGGCGTTCATGGTTCTTGGTATCTGGACTCTCCTGTTCAGAAGGGGGGATTTCAGAATATTTGTACGACCGCCCGGATTATTATTTCTCGCTGCATTCTTTCTGGCTCTCAACTACCTGGGCTTCATAGGAGGTATTAAGTATGTGTCACCCTCCAGCTCACAGGTTTTTATTCAGATTGCACCGGTGAGTTTTGCACTGTCGGGAATCATTATATTCAGGGAGCATGTAAACTGGAAACACATCGTCGGATTCATTCTGGTGCTTTCGGGGATCGGCCTGTTCTATTCTGAACAGATAAGGGACCTGGCAAGTGCCGGGGAACAATTTACCCTTGGAATGACGCTGGTTCTGGGGGGGGGGCTCTCATGGGCAGTGTTTGCCACCATGCAAAAAATCCTGGTGAAATCTTATTCTCCAAATCAGCTCAACCTCTTCATTTATGGATTCTGTGCCCTGGCATTGATGCCCCTGGTAAAGTTTTCGCAACTGCTGGGAATGCCCCCGGTTAACTGGTACCTGCTTTTTTATCTCGGATTGAATACCGTACTGGCCTATGGTTCCCTTGCCCTGGCCATCAAATTCACCGAAGCGACCCGGGTCAGTGTGATCATAACCCTGAATCCGATTATTACGTTCATAACCATGGCCTGGCTTACCAGGATGGGGGTAAAATGGATTGAACCGGAATCATTTTCCATTCTGAGTATAGCCGGTGCACTCACCGTCCTGGGTGGAGCAATCCTGGTCATTTCTGCAGGATGGAAAAGAAAATAGGGATCTTCCACGGGGCAAAGGATCCCCGTAAATCGTAATTTTTCAGGAACCCTCCTTCTTCTTCCGTTTTATCAGAGTGGAAGTAAGAAGCATAAACAGTCCAAACAGAAGCATAACCACCCCCGACCACAGGTTGATGTTGTGGCCGAGGGATTGCTGGTACATTTCAGTATTCCCGTTGGTAACCAGACCGTGAATGGTCAGGATAATCCCCAGAATGCCGAACATAAGCCCGATTGGTATTTTTATATCTAAGCCCATAGTTTTCTCATTTATTTGGTTTACCAGAATATTATACTTAACGCCAGTGCCAATGTACCGACTATTATAGCCAGAAAGCCCGGTTTCTGATACCAGTATTTTGAATCATCCTGGATCTTTGGTGTAAGGGAATAAACCAGACCCTTCAGATCCTCATCGGTTTTCAGTCTCTTTGTAAGAAGAGTGATCACCAGAGTCAGGATCAGGGCTGCGGTAAAGGCATAAAGAGCAGTCCAGAAGTTCTGTGCCATTTCACTGGGATAGGTATGAAGGATGGCATAATATCCTCCCTTGACCCCCACGACAGCATTTTTAGGCAGGGTCAGTCCATGATGGAGCGCAGCTGAAATTGTACCTCCGATAAGACCCCAGAAAGCAGCATGACCCGTGGTACGTTTCCAGAACATACCCAGCAGGAATGCAGCAAAAAGGGGAGCATTTATAAATGCAAAGATCAGCTGCAGGAAATCCATCACATTGTTGAAGGACCTGGCAACATACGCGGTCATGACACTTATAATAACCCCCACAACAGTTGTCCATCTTCCTACGTTCAGGTAATGATTGTCTGATTTATTGGGATTAATGTAACTCTGGTAAATGTCGTAGGTAAAAACCGTGTTAAATGCTGAAACATTCCCCGCCATCCCCGACATGAATGATGCCATCAGTGCAGTCAGTCCGAGTCCCAGTACACCCACGGGCATATACTTCATCAGCAATACCGGTATCACTTTGTCATAATCGGTGACATTCGTGGCGACTCCTTCCACAATTTTCTTGGGTATTTCAAAATCACCCATGTTAGTAAGAGCAACAGCGAGCATACCGGGAACGATAACAAGCAACGGCAGGAACATTTTTGGAATTGCACCGATGAGAGGGGTCTTTCGTGCAGCAGACATGGAACCGGCAGCCATGGCGCGCTGCACCACCAGGAAATTTGTGCACCAGTAGCCGAATGAAAGCACAAATCCCAATCCCACCAGTACTCCGAACCACTCCACCCCCATACGGTTGTCAACTGCACTTCCGGTGATCTTCCAGGTATGCAACATATCCACAGGCAAATTTGCCTTCAGTCCCTCCCAACCTCCGATATCTGCAAGTCCAATGATCACCAGGGGTGCAAATCCGATTACTATCAGGAAAAATTGGAGTACCTCGTTATAAATGGCAGAAGTGAGCCCGCCGAGCACCATATAAATCAGAACGATAATGGCCGATATGAACAGGTATAAATCAAATTCCCCGATATGCATGCCAATAAAATTCCAGTCAATTTTCAGAGGCAATATCACCTGTGCCAGTAATGCCAGAGCATACATGGATATCCCCGAGGCAAATACGGTCATAACAGCGAATGCAAAAGCATTGAATCCCCGTGTTTTTTCATCGAACCTGAGCTTCAGGTATTCAGGTACCGAACGCGCCTTGGAACCATAGTAAAAAGGCATCATGAATATGGCAAGGAAAATCATTGCAGGAATAGCACCGATCCAGTAAAAATGGACGGTCATCATACCGTATTTTGCTCCGGAAGCAGCCATTCCAATGACCTCCAGGGCACCCAGGTTGGCTGAAATAAATGCGAGTCCCGTCACCCATGCAGGCAGGGACCTTCCGGCTTCAAGGAAAGCCGAGGCATCTTTCATATATTTTTTCAATGCCCAGCCTATTCCAAGTACGAATATAAAGTAGATGAGGATTACGGCCCAGTCAATGGTGCCCAGTGAGAATGTAGTTTGCATACCGATCTGGATTGTTAGGTGTGTTTAATATACAAGGCTTAAATGTATAAACTAAAAATCAGGTGTCAAACATAAATTTCCAATAGTTGCCGAATTTGTTTTTATTTTATCTAAATAATGTAAGGCTCTTGACCTGCTTTTAGATAAGTGTTAATATTACACTTAAATACAGTGCATAGTGCACTGTGCACTGTCATTAACCACTAACTAACCATTAACCAATAACCATTAACTAATCATGGCAACACTTGACTGGATTATACTGGCACTCTTCTGCGTGGCACTGATAGGGATTATTTTCTGGGTACTGAGCAAGAAGGATAAAGACACATCCGATTATTTTCTGGCGGGCAGGGATGCCACCTGGATTGCTATCGGGGCATCAAT
>CAZIAU010000252.1:0-3563 GCA_964536755.1 uncultured Bacteroides sp.
TAATGTCGCAGGTATGGCACCGGACCATCGGGGATTCACCAGGTCGATCCAGTCATTATAATTCAGATCTGTCATTATTCTTACCTGGGCAGTAATACCCTGATCTTGTAAATAAGGTACAAGCCTGCTATTCAGCTCATCCGGAAAGTCAAGGCTTATCAGGACCACTTTTAGCCTGGAATCAGTAAACTCCCGGTGAAGCTCCTCAAAGTAAGCTATCTCTTTAATACAAGGGGCGCACCAGGTGGCCCAGAAATTTACCACATAGGTTGTGTCACTGGATTTATCCTTGAGAGATATGAGTCCGTCCTTGTCAATTTCTGATATATTCTGACCCGAAAGAAGGCTCAGGTTCAGAGAAAGGATAAACCATATGGGGATAAAATTCTTCACAAAGTATAAACAGTTTTGATGATAGATTTGTTTTACTTATTCAACATCCGGTAAAACAATTCCGGATTTTAGTTGTATTACACTTGTAAACATATTCAAACTCGAGGTAACATTAACCAATAATATTAAACAATAAATATTAACTGATAACTATGTCCTTTACTTTAGAAATAGGCGCAACAGCTCCCGATTTCACTCTTCCTGCAACTGATGGAAATACCTACTCGCTGTCTGATTTCAACGACGAGTATCTGGTGATATTTTTTACCTGCAATCATTGTCCCTACGTCCTGGGCTCAGATGAGGTGACAAGGGCCACTGTTAAAAAATTTTCTCCTCTTGGAGTGGGTTTTGTTGGTATCAATTCAAACAGTGCAAACACATATGAAGTGGATGACTTTTCCCATATGATAAAGAGGATGAATGAACATAAATTCCCGTGGCTTTATCTTCGTGATGAAAGTCAACAGGTGGCTCTCGATTATGGGGCGCTTCGTACTCCACACTTTTACATCTTTGACCGGAACAGGAAACTTGTCTACACGGGCAGAGCGGTTGATCAGCCAAAAAATCCTGATCTTATTTCAGTTAATGATCTGGAAAGAGCACTCACTGAACTTACGTCAGGTCGTGAGATATCGGTACCTGTCACCAATCCTATCGGTTGTAACGTTAAATGGGAAGGGAAAGACAAACACTGGATGCCGGCAGATGCCTGTGACCTGATATGATCAGGATGCATAGACTTTACGGATCTCTTTTTTACCCAGGTGTATCCTGCTCTTAACGGTTCCAATGGGTATACGCATTTGACAGGAAATTTCCTTATAGGAATACCCGGTAAGAAACATGAAAATGGGCTTTTCATAAACTGCCGGGAGCAGATTGATCACATCATACAACTCTTTTTTAATCAGTGATTCATCTGGGAGGTCCAATCCGGAATGATTATTAATGACTGAAAGATGATTCAGTTCTTCTGTATCGTGAACAAGTTGCCTGTTGCGGTTGCTTCTCAAATAATTGATATAGGTGTTTTTAAGGATTGTATAGAGCCAGGCCCTGAAATGGAGATCATCATGCAGCCGTGATTTGTTTTTCAGCGCTTTATAACTGGTTTCCTGTACAAGATCAAGCGCATCGTCCCTGTCTTCGGTTAACTGAAGAGCATAGTAAAATAGTTGTTCCTGCATTTTTACAAGGCCTTCGGTAAAATGGTCTTCTTTACTTTTATATACCCTCGTATCCATTTTCCCAAATACTTATGTTCAAGAAAATTACTAAATAGAATAATACAGATCAAGGGATTGTGAGAAATAGATATAACCAGAAAAGTTTCTGGTTCCTTTTTGATAAAAAGGAATAGTTTTACATTTTTACATAGCGAAGTTTCACCTGTATTGTGAAACAGCTCACCTTAACGGATCAAAAGAAAAAACTAAAATTATACAAACATGCAATCAAGAAGGTCATTTTTTAAGCATGCAGTCTTAGCTACTGCTGCCGTATCTGCAGGACCGGCAATCTCTGCCAGTGTTCATAATATCCCGGAAGATTACCATGGAAGTGATGACGGGCTTTTTTTTAAAATCTCACTTGCCCAGTGGTCGCTGAACAAATCGCTTTTTGGAGGCAGGCTGGATAATCTTGATTTTCCTGCCTATACAAAGAGGAAATTTGATATCCATGCAGTTGAATATGTGAACCAGTTCTTCAAATCAGCCTCTCCCGGGTATGCTATGGAACTCCTGAAGCGGACCAGGGATATTAATGTAAAAAATCAAATTATCATGGTTGATGGAGAGGGAAATCTAGGAGAAGATAATGAAACCGGGCGAAAGAAATCCGTCGAGAACCACTTTAAATGGGTTGAATGCGCCCATATCCTTGGTTGTCATTCTATCAGGGTAAATGCCAGGGGTGCAGCGTCTGCAGAGATCGTCGCAGAAGCTGCAACAAAAAGCCTTATTGAGCTTAGCCGTTTTGCAGCAGATTATCGGATCAATGTGATAGTAGAGAACCATGGTGGCTACTCCTCGCTGGGAAAATGGCTTGCATCGGTAATAAGCAATACAGGGATGGTCAATTGTGGCACACTCCCGGATTTCGGCAATTTCCGGGTAAGTGAAACCGAAACATATGACATGTATCAGGGTATAAAAGAATTAATGCCATTTGCAAGAGGGGTAAGTGCCAAATCGCATAATTTTGACGATGATGGGAATGAAGATCAGAAGGATTTCTACAGGATCCTGAAGATTGTTAAGGATGCAGGATTCCGGGATTATATCGGAATCGAGTATGAAGGAAGCAGGCTGGGAGAAGATGAGGGTATCATGGCTACTAAGAAATTATTGATAAAAGCAGGAGAATCACTGAAATAGACCTGCCGGCTCCACTGAAAGCCATCTGTATCTCTGGCAATTTTTCTGCAAGACAATATCCAGCAAAACTATTTCATCCGGATGGTCAATGATTGTTAAAAGGTGCATTATTACACGAAATATTGGATAATTTAGCTTTATGGGATTCCGGGGACTGTTCCTGGCATTTTCAACAGTAATGTTTTCCTGGATTTCGATATCCGGTCAGGATTCCGATTCGGTTTACATTCTGAACGGTATTATATATGACAGGATGTATCAACCGGTTCCGGCCTCCCATGTGATTAATATGAATACCCATGCCGGAGATGTGACCGACAGCCTGGGTATCTTCAGTCTACCGGTTCATACTTCCGATACCTTGTTAGTAAGAAATATTGTTTACCGGGACACACTTGTTCCTGTTGCCCTGTTAGAGGAAAGGAAGATGATCAGGATAACCAATAAATACTATCTGCTCCAGGAGGCACAGATCTTTAAGTGGGGATCCAACTATGACGATTTTCGCCATGCTGTTATCGGTATGCCGGACCGGGAAACGCTTGGAGAATCCCTGGGACTGCAAGTGCAGGATCCGGATTATGTTCCTCCTGAAATGGATGAAGAAGCAGTTAAAAGTCTAAGGTTCCTCATCAGCTCACCAGTTTCATTCTTATATTACAATTTTAATAAATATGCACTATCGGCGCGCAAGGTATACTGGCTGAATAAGAACCGGGATAAACAGGATAGGTTCGACTCTTTGTTGAGTCCGGAGAACCTGAGAAGTATCACAGGTCTGTCAGA
>CAZIAU010000252.1:3573-5261 GCA_964536755.1 uncultured Bacteroides sp.
TGATGAGATTCAGGTCATACATTTACCAGTCGATAAAATGTGATTTTAATTGCACGGAGCTACGGGTTTACGAAGAGATCTATCAGTTATGGGATATCTACCGAAAGCTTGAACAACCGGAAATTAATAGTGACGACTGACCATTCTGAGGCAGAACTGTTCTACTTTCTTCTCAAAGTTTTGGATATCTCAAGATGGTTTTTCTGATCTGCTCTGTAGTAGTCAAGAGAATCTGAAAAAGTCTTTACCAGGACGAGACCCATACCTCCGGTTTTATAAGCTGCCGGATCCTGATTTGGTGTGGGGAAATACTCAACAGGATTGAAAGCTGCCCCATCATCAACAAAGTGAATAGAGACCTTTTCTTCTGTCAGACTAATTTTTAATTCTATAATATGTTTGGTTGAGTCACTGTATGCGAACCGGACTATATTGGAGAATAGTTCTTCTATGATAATTCCTATCTGCTTTAAATCTGAATCAGATATTCTCCATGATGAAGCCAGCTTTGAAAGATCCTTCCTTATCAGAGGAATATCCTGAACAGTGGATCTGTAGCAAAACTGGCTTTCCAGTTTATTGTTCCCTGATAAATTCTACAGGATTGGTTTTTGCCAACCTCAGTGAATGATAAAAAACTGCAATCCAGCTAAACATTACCAGAACAACGGCACAGGCAGGGAATATCCAGATAGGCAGCTCGGTCCGGTATTTGAAGTTTCTTAACCATCGTTCAATGAGGAATAGCGAAGCCGGAACCGAAAGGGCCGAAGAAAGAAGTGCAAGCCAAAGATAATAAAGCAACTCCGGAACTATTACCTGGTACATCCTGGCTCCGTTAATCTTTCTTAAAGCTGCAGTTTTTATACGTCTCTGCATAAAGAATCCGCTTAGAGCAAATAATCCCAGACCTGCAATGATTATTGATAATATACTGAATATGAGAAGGATCTTTATTAGTAAAAGCTCAGAACCGTAAAGCATTTCTATGAGAGTTGAAGAGTAATAGTATTCCAGGGGATAGGAGGGGTATAACTCTCGCCATACCTTCTCAAGGTGTTCAACTGCATTTACAGGGTCTCCTGCTGGCAATACTGAGAAACAGAACAGCCATGTATACTTTGGAAAGATCACCATCGGCGATACCTGGTAATCCATACCGGATATATGAAAATCCTTGACAATTCCTGTTATTGGTCCCGGCCATATAAATCCGGGATAGTTAAAATGAAGGGTTAATTCCCTACCCAGCAGATTCTCAATGCTGTCATCAATCATTCTGGCTGCAGTTTCATTCAGGATAAAGAATTCTGCAGAGTCTTCAGGATCATAGTTCTCAGGAAGGTCTGTTCCGAGCAATATTTCAATGTTATAGAACCGGAAGAAATCCTGGTCGACCGGAAACAGGAAGAGCTGTTTGTCCCCTTCATCAATTCCGCCAATTTCAAATGTATTTGCATCCATAGCCTCTCCGGTAGGCTCTTCCATACTGGCTGTAATGCTTGCCACGTATGGACTTTCGAGCATTCTTTCCTTGAACAATGGGAAATCGTCTACAATTGACCGGTGAAGACTATGAAGGTGTATCGCCTCCTGCTGTTTTGCCCCCAGCTGTTCACCCATGGCAAACCGGGTCTGTTTTGTTATCATGAACAAGTTTGAGAGCAGTACAAAAGTGATGATAAACT
>CAZIAU010000253.1:0-5245 GCA_964536755.1 uncultured Bacteroides sp.
TTGTGAATTCGCCCGGAAAATGATACTTTCAATCACATTAAAAAACCAATTCAGATGAATCCAACTAAATATATTGCGGCTTCTTTTATTGCAGCAGTTTTTCTGACATCTTCCTGCCACAGGGAAGAGGAACCGATCCCACCCAACATACTGTTCTGCATTGCCGATGATGCTTCGTTCCCCCATATGGGAGCTTACGGCTGCAGCTGGATCAATACACCATCATTCGACCGGATCGCCGAACAGGGAATACTCTTCACCAATGCCTATACTCCCAATGCAAAATGCGCCCCTTCCAGGGCCTGCATACTTACGGGAAGAAATACGTGGCAGCTGGAAGAGGCCTGCAATCATGTTCCCTATTTTCCCGAAAAGTTCAAGGTCTATACAGAAGCCCTTGCCGAAAACGGATATTTCACAGGGATGACAGGCAAAGGGTGGGCCCCGGGAGTGGAAGGTACGCGTAACGGAGTACCAAGGCACCTGGCCGGGACCCCTTTCAGGGAGAAAAAGCTCACCCCTCCGACCCATGGTATTTCACCGGTGGATTACAGCGGAAACTTTGCTTCTTTCCTGGACTCAGTTCCGGAAGGGAAATCCTGGTGTTTCTGGTATGGAGGCCATGAGCCTCACAGAGTATATGAATATGGATCAGGGGTGGCACTGGGAGGTAAGTCAATGGAAGATGTGGATAAAGTACCGGCTATCTGGCCCGATACGGAGATAACCCGGAATGACCTGCTGGATTATGCCTATGAAATCGAATACTTCGATCAGCACCTGGGAAAGATCCTGGACCAGCTTGATGAAAGAGGTATCCTGGATAATACGCTGGTGGTAGTTACTGCGGATAATGGTATGCCGTTCCCCAGAATAAAGGGGCAGGAATATGAAATGTCCAACCATCTGCCGCTGGCCATCATGTGGAAAGAGGGGATTGAGAATCCCGGCAGGGTGGTGAACGATTTTGTGAGTTTTATAGATTTTGCCCCGACTTTTATTGAGCTGGCCGGACTGGAGTGGGACCAGACCGGGATGGCAGCCACACCGGGCCGGAGCATGACAGGGATATTCAGGGCCGGGGATGGCTCAGGAGAGACTTTCAGGGATCATGTCATTTTTGGAAAGGAGAGACATGATGTGGGTCGCCCCTTCGACCAGGGCTATCCCATCAGGGGAATTATTAAGGACGGTTATCTTTATCTGAGGAACTTTGAACCATCCAGGTGGCCGGTAGGGAACCCGGAAACAGGCTACCTGAACACCGACGGGAGTCCCACAAAATCGCTGATCCTTGAAATGAGAAGAGAGGGGAAAGAGGTGCACTACTGGGAGATGAATTTCGGGAAACGGCCGGGTGAGGAACTGTACAATATTGCTAATGACCCTCTCTGCATGGATAACCTGGCCGGACAGGAAGAGTTTGATACCATTGAGGAGGAGTTGAGAGAAACGCTCTATTCAGAGCTCCGTGAAGAGGAAGATCCTCGTATAGAGGGCAGGGGTGATATTTTTGATAAGTATGTTTATGCTGATGAGAAAACAAGGGATTTTTATAACCGGTATATGTCCGGCGAATCCGTACATGCAGGCTGGGTGGAGGATACTGATTTCGAAACAGGACCTTTGCCGGAATAACATGATCATGATTATTTAGAATTAACATGGAATATATTCAGACGAAAATTACAAGGATCAGCCAACGAATCATTCTGACAACACTCTTCTGGATCCCGGCCACGTCAGGATTATCTGCCCAGGGAACAAACACACTGTCAACAATGCCCAGGATTGACGTTCACGCTCATGCGGGCAGTATGGAAAGAATGGACGGATTTATGGAGGTCAGGAACATACTGAAAGAACAGTATAGCGAGGACCTGGCCATGTGGATAGATTTAAGGTTTCCGCTGGAACCCGGTGGAGAGGGTATGGAATTGATGAAAACGGTTGAAGACAAATACCAGGGCCGGTTTTTACCCACCATAAACGATTATAAGATTATGGACGGACTGAGGTTCACTCCCGAAGAGATAGCCCTGTGGCAGGAAAGGGGTGTCGTGGGGTACAAGATATGGGTGGGAATAAATCCCGGAGTGGATCATCCTGCCAACGATCCCACGTTTACAAAAATGGAGCAGATAGGAATGACCGGGGCTTCTGTTCATATTTCCCAGCCCTATCCATCGAGTTACTGCGAAGAATCTGTTACATTCTGGAAAGCTATAAACACCTGGGAAAGAGTGCTGGACAGGCATCCTGACCTGGTCGTAGTTAATGCACACATGCTGGATCTTTTCTTTTCTGACGAACAATTGGACTACCTGCAATATTTCCTGGACACTTACCCGAATGTTTATGTTGACCTGGCAGCAAGGTTCAAGCATTTCCCCAGTATGGATTATGATAAGCTCCGTGACTTTTTTATTAAATATTCGGACAGGATCCTGTTTGGAACTGACATCAGTGATCAGACCCGGAATGGAAGGTACCAGGATGTGGCGGAGAGATATAACAGGTGTTTCAGGATACTTGAAACCGATGAACTATTCAGCGACGGATTCTTTTCCGGAGTTGTGGAAGGGAAAAAAATAAAGGGTCTTTCACTGCCTGTGGATGTCCTGGAGAAGATCTACTTTAAGAACGCGGTCAAATTGTATCCCCGTGTGGGGGATGTACTGAAGGAACTGGGATACCAGCTGGATTGATGCCTGTCTGATAAGGGTTGGATGAATGAAATTCCGGTGAAAAGAATGACCGGTGAAGAAAGATAGTTGAAAAGAAGGACCGATGAAGTTAAAGAACCATATATAACCTTAAGACCATGAAACGGAGATTTCTGCAATTACTGATTCTTGCCATTTGTATGATCCATTTTCCGGCGGTCCTGTCTGCCCAGGGAAATAATACTCTTTCAACCATACCCAGGATAGATGTCCACGCTCATGTGGGCAGCCTTGATAAAATGGCGGATTACATGGAGGTCCGCAACATACTGAAGCAGCAGCATGATGAGGACCTGGCCATGTGGATAGATCTCAGTTTCCCCCTTGAACCCGGGGGAGGGGGAATGGATCTGCTCAGGGCGGCTGAAGAGAAGTACAAGGGCAGGTTTTTACCCACCATCAACGATTATGAGATAGAAGACGGACTGAGATTCTCTCCTGAAGAACTTCCCCTGTGGCAGGAGAGGGGTGTCGTGGGATATAAAATCTGGGTGGGGGTCAGCCCGGCAGTGGATCATCCTGCCAACGACCCCACATTTACCAAGATGGAGCAGTTAGGGATGATCGGGGCTTCCATCCATATTACCCAGCCCTATCCCAGGAACTGTAACGACGCTTTTAAGTTCTGGGAGTCTGTAAATGCCTGGGAAAGGGTGCTTGACAGGCACCCGGATCTGATAGTTGTCAATGCTCACCTGATGAACCTCTTTTATTCTGATGAGCAGCTGAATATTTGCAGTATTTCCTGGATACTTATCCTAACGTTTATATCGACCTGGCTGCCAGATTTAAGGATTTCTACAGCATGACCCCTGAAAAGATCCGGGCCTTCTTTATCAAATATGCGGACAGAATTCTTTTTGGATCCGACATTAGCAACCAGCCACAGGAAGGCCGTTACCATGAGGTGGCGGAAAAGTATGACAGGTGCTTCCGTCTCCTGGAAACAGACGGGGTTTTCAAATCTGCATTTAACAATCCCGATGTGGAAGGAAAGACCCTCCAGGGAATAGCCCTGCCTGTGGATGTTCTGGAGAAGATATACTATAAGAACGCCATGAAAATCTATCCCCGGGTCAGGGATGTATTGATCAACCTGGGATATGACGTGGATTAACCTTCCGTCAGAACAGGAGGATCAGATACCGGCAAGACGGCTGAACCGGATACCGGCAAGACAACTGGACCGGGTACTGGCAAAAAGACAGGATTGGATGCAGATCTTTACTCGTATACCACACGACCTGCAACAATCGTCCGGTGAATGATCATCTTTCCGTCCTCAAGAGTGAAGAGGATCAGGTCGGCTCTCTTGCCCGGGGCGATGCTTCCCCTGTCTTCCAGTCCCATCAGGTTTGCCGGGTTGGTGCTTGCCATTCTAACGGCCTCCGCAAGGGTGCACCCGGTAAATTTCATCATGTTCACCACGCATGAGCTTACCGGGGTGGCTGCACCTGCCAGGACATCTTCGGCCGGGTATTTAACCACATGGGGAGTCAGTACGACCTCCCTCTCCTTGCTGGTATATACCCCCGGCGGAAGCCCTGCCAGGCTTAGCGCATCAGATACCAGGATGGTCCGTTCCACACCTTTTATCCGGGAAAAACTTATCAGTTCCTCACGATTAAGATGATAGCCATCTCCAATCAGGCTGACACTTAACCGGTCCTCAGCCAGCTGGGGCCAGAGTGGATTGTTATGACGGTTGATCATATTGGCACAACCGTTCCCCAGGTGAGTGCTGAGCCTGGCGCCTGCATCTGCAGCGGCTCTGATCTGCACCGCAGAACCGTTATGATGCCCCAGTGAGACAATTACCCCGGAAGAGGTGCAGTTCCTGATAAATGGGATAGCACCATCCATTTCCGGGGCAACAGTAACCAGCAGGATCCGGTTCCCCGAGACTCTCTGCAAATCCTGGAATTCATTCCAGTCAGGCGGCCGGATATATTTTTCCAGATGAGCTCCGCGAAAGCCTTTCACCGGTGAAATAAAAGGTCCCTCCAGGTGGAAACCGGGGATAGAGGCATTTATTTCAGGATCGGAACATGCAGCTTCAAGCAACCTGAAGCTGTTGGAGAGGTTCTCTCTTCCGGCAGTGGTCACGGTTGGCAGGTATGAAGTTACACCTGCTTCCCACAGTGCCCGGGTCGCCTTCTTCATTTTTGTGGCATCAAGATTCTGGTCCGAAAAATCGACTCCCATATAACCGTTGATCTGTATGTCAATGAGTCCCGGGGCTATCCAGACCTCTGGCAGTTCCGCTTTATCCGTCCCCTTTTCCGGTTCAGGGATACGATCAATACGGGAAATTGTGCCGTCAACAATAGTTATTGAAACATACTCTCCATCCAGGTAAAAGAGTCCCCCGACCCTGAGGGTATCACCGGCATTCAGCGTAATGAACAGACCCAGTGCAAAAAACATTAAGTATAACTTTTTCATATCGATAATTTTTTGGGTTTTTGATGTATTTATTTGAATCCAACCTGGGGTGAGTTATAATAACCCATGGTTGC
>CAZIAU010000254.1:0-5222 GCA_964536755.1 uncultured Bacteroides sp.
AAACCGTTCAGGGATTGCTGAGGGAAGAGCCACTAAAGGGGCAGCCCGCGCAATCCTGGCCAAGGCATATCTGACACTGAAAGAGTATTCCAAGGCCAGGGTACTTCTGGAAGACCTGATGGCGAGCGGGGATTATGATCTGCTGGATAACTATAACGATATATTTTACCAGGAACTGAACCGGGAGGTCATTTTTGCGATCCAGTACATTCCAAATGATTCAAGGGACAGCCAGAAATTCTCCCACCAGTTCACCGACAGCGGTTTGAATTATCCCACAGATGACCTGATGGCTATTGTGGATTCGGTTGAGGACCTGAGATACTTCACACTGTTCCATTATAATATCATAGCGGGATCGGAACCTGACTGGGAGAACGGGAAATACCAGCCTGCCGATCTCAGCACAAACCAGGGCAATGACTGGGTATTGCTTCGTTATGGGGATGTTCTGTTAATGCATGCCGAAGCCATACTGGCAGGTGCTGCCTCTACAACGGATGCTTCAGCACTTGAATCATTCAATAAGATCAGGACCCGGGCAGGACTGGAAACGGTAACTGAATTGACCAAAGAGATGTTGCTGAAAGAACGGCGGATCGAACTCTGTTTTGAGAACCAGCGCCTTTATGACCTGATCCGTTTTGGTGTGGCAGAAGAGGTCATGCAGGCATTCTCCCTGACACCGGAACCTGGATTTGAATTCAGGGCAACAGCCCTGCTGCTTCCGATCCCGAGAAGAGAGATCAACCTTTATCCACCGTTGGAACAAAACCCTGGTTATTAGGTAGATAAATTATCCGCTTTCTTAGAGAAGAAGGTGATTACATATTAAGTTGATCAAGGGAAGATTGCATTCCCTGCAATCTTCCGGGTTCTTTGAAATATTTTATCTGAAAAATTCAAGCAGTGCGAGTATTCCGTTATAGGAGATGAGTATGGAAAAGAGGAAGGCCAGGGCCATTCCCACATTCAGCCAGAGACCGCTTTTATAATTGCGCATCAAATGTGTCTTGTTCACAAGAATAATGATGCCAATGACTACCAGCGGCAGGGAAAAAACATTGGTGACCTGTGTAAGGATCTGGAACCGGATCGGGTTGACCCCGAATACCGGGATGAAGAGTGCAAAAACAGAGGCAACAGCAGTGATGATGTGGAACTGCCTGGAATTGACATCCAGTTCCCCTGACTGATAATCCGCGATCAACATCGGGGCGATCATCAGGATCGGGAAAATGGATGAAAGTCCGGCGCTGAAGGTCCCGAAGAAAAAGAGGGTCATGGCGAACTTTCCGGCAACCGGTTCCAGTGTCTGGCCCATATCCAGAACCCTGTTTACCACAATTCCATTTCGATACAGGGCCCCGCTGGCTACGGCCATAACCGATCCGCTGATCACAAATAACATGATGGAGGCGGTTATGGCGTCGTTCCTTTGCCGCCGGAGGTCCTTCAATCCCCATCCTTTCCCTTTAATAAAGAGAGGGCGTGACAAAAAAGTGGCTGCGGCCATGGTAGTGCCCACGAAGGCTGCAACCAGCATCCTCCCTCCTTCCACTTTCGGTATGGTAGGTATCAATCCCTTGATCACATCAACCGGTAAGGGATAGACCAGGAGAAGGGAAATGAGGAATGAGAATGTCATTATGGAAACAAAGATCACCAGTATCTTTTCAAAAAAGGTATACTTCCCCACCAGCAGCAGGGCATACATGATGCCAATAATAAATATGGCGATCCCCAGTACAACCACATATTCAAAACCTTTAACAGCCGGAAAGAATATGGAAAGGACCTCATAGATAATGTTTGAGCAGATGCCAAGGATACCGGACAGGGAATTCCACTGACCCCATGTAAGGAGAACGATGATGATGATGGCCATTGCCTTCCCCAGCGGCAGATGCTTCCTGAACGCGAACAGGGCAGTCTCGCCTGTAACCAGGGAATAGTTGCCATAGGCATATATTAATATCCCCGAGAAGAAGCAACTAAGTACCAGTACCCAGAGCAACTGCATGTTATGGGTGCTTCCTGCCACGATCATGGAGGTTACACTGCCGGTTCCGATGGTAAATCCAATGGCGAAAATACCCGGACCGAAACCAAGAATCAGGGCAAGGATCTTTCTCCAGATGTTACTGTTTTCATTTGATCTGTTCATTCTCTATATGTTATGAAAAGTCTAATTTAAGAAGTGTTTTCGGGGATTGTAGAAGTGCGAAAGAAGTGAAGTTATGAGATCTATTTTATATATTTAAGGATTGAAATACCTTATTCCATAAGGATTACAGGCATTCCCTATCTGCTTGAAAAATACAAACGATAATTCAGAAAAACAATAATTCATTAATAACTACTCATAAACAAATTAATAAATATGAAAAAAGACACAAGAAGAGAATTCATAGCAAAAAGTGCGGCTGCTTCGGCCGGATTGATTTTGGGGGGCAAGACCCTGGCAACTTCAAGGGGGAACCGCATTCTCGGTGCCAATGATAAGATCCGTATGGGATTCATTGGTATCGGCAACAGGGGATCGGAACTTCTGGCCCTGTTTATGAAAGAATCCGCATGTGAAATCGCTGCTCTGTGTGACACCTATAAGCCATACCAATTAAGGGACCGGAGCAAAGTTGAACCACGATGGATAGCCGATGTGGGGAAAAAAGTCCCGAAGATGCACGAAAAATTTCCAAATAAACCAACTCTTTATGATGACTGGCGCGATCTTCTCAACGATAAAAGCATAGATGCAGTCGTAATAGCCACTCCCGATCACTGGCATGCCGCTATGACCATTGCTGCCATCAAAGCAGGGAAAGATGTCTATTGTGAAAAACCCCTCACGGCCACCATCGCTGAAGGAAGGGCCATGGTCAATGCCCAGAAAGCCTCGGACCGTGTTGTTGCCGTAGGCCTCAACAGAAGGGGTAATATTGTTTACCAGACACTTAAGAAGGAGATCCATAAGATAGGACAGATCTCCATTGCACGGGCTGCCAGGATAGATGATATGTGGCCCAACGGGATCGGGAAAATGAAACCTGAAAAGCCACCGAAAGATTTTAACTGGGACATGTGGCTCGGTCCCAGGGCTTTCCGGCCTTATCAATATAATATCGCCCCCTATAAATTCCGCTGGTGGAGCGATTATTCAAGCCAGATGGGAAACTGGGGTGTGCACTACATGGATGCCATCCGCTGGATGATGGGTGAAACGGCCCCCGTTGCAGTTACTGCAGTGGGCGATAAATACATACTTGATCATGATGCCACCATACCCGATACCATGCATGTCACTTTCGAATTTGCCTCCAAGAAGATGATCTCTTTCACCATCGACGAGGTAACCAGTGGCCTCATGCAACCTTACGGGGAGCTGGAGATCAGGGGAACAAAAGGAACGGTCCAGGCAGGCCAGGAAGGATGGAAGATGTTTCCCACCAAACCCGGGACATTCCAGACATGGGACGAAAATGATATTATTGAAAGTCAGGAATTCAGTTTTACACCTGAGATGCTGGAGGATGGGAGTAATGCGGTTTCCACGGGTCAGCTGGTACACAATTTCCTCGAGTGTATCGTATCCAGGGAAGAACCTTTATGCCCGCTGGAGGAAGGTCACCGCTCCACCTCTTTTGCCCACCTGGCCAATATTTCCCTGGCTTTAAAACAGAGGCTTGTATGGGATTCCGTGAATGAAAGGTTCACCAACTCGGATGAAGCCAACCAGATGCTGAACTACGAATACAGGGAACCCTGGAAACTTTAATCCGTTCAATATGAAACAGTCAAGACGTGATTTTATTAAATCAGCCTCGGCACTATCTGCCGGGGCAATAATAAGTCCAAATCTTCTCTCCGGTCAGAAGCTGTCAGCTACAGGACCGGACCCGATTTGTGTTTTTACCAAGTGCCTGCAATTCCTTGACTACCCGGAGCTGGGGGAAACACTGGCTGCCGTAGGATTCAGCGGAGCAGATCTTTCGGTAAGGGATGGAGGCCACGTCCTTCCGGAGAACGTAAAAACCGATCTTCCAAGGGCTGTGAAAGCCCTCCGGAAGGCAGGTGTCTCTGTCCCCATGATGGTTACCGGTATTACCGGCCCCGAGGATCCCTATGCGGAAACAGTTCTTGGAACGGCTGCCGATCTTGGGGTAGGTTATTACAGGATGGGATATATGTCATATGATCAGGCAAAATCTGTCCCGGAAAACCTCACAATGCATAAGAAGACTTTTGAGAAGCTGGAAAAGATCAACCGGAAATATGGTATCGTTGGTTGTTACCAGAATCATTCAGGAGTAAGAGTAGGTGGCCCGGTTTGGGATCTCCACTGGCTGCTGGATGGACTTGATCCAGAATATATCGGCGTTCAGTATGATATAAGGCATGCAGTTGCCGAAGGGGGACTGGCATGGCCCCTGGGCATGAAACTTCTTGCCCCTTGGATAAGGACCACAGCCATCAAGGACTTCATCTGGAAAGAGGTGGATGGAAAATGGAAGATTTATAATGTTCCTCTCGGAGAAGGTATGATTGACTACGATGCCTATCTGGAGGAGTATTCTGACCTGGGGATTTCCGGCCCTGTTACTATCCACTACGAGTATGAACTGGGCGGGGCAGAGAAAGGTTCAAGGAATCCAACCATGAGCCTGGAGGAAATCTCTGAATTTATGAGTACCGATCTTGAATGGCTGAAAAATAAATTCAGCGAATATAAAATAAAGAATATATGACCACCAGGAGAGATTTCATAAAAACAACGGCCATCGCAGGAGCTGCAACTCTTTCGGGAGTTGCCTCATGTTCGCGGCCCAGGAAAGGATCCATGAAAAATATTACCATTAAATCTGTTGGATTAAAATTAGAGAGAGAACCGCTTATCCGCCCTTTCGGATTCAAAGGCGGATATATGAGTGAAATATGGCAGACAGCAAACTACGTTGAATCCAAATCAGGGACCGGGAAAGTGGGATTATGCACCCAGAATGTCCTTTGGTCCGATGCTGCTGTATTTGCCGCTCATTCAGAGAATGACGGGAATCAACTGATGTATGACCTGTCGGAATATGCTCTCCGGCTGATTGAAGGAACCTCTTTCAGCAGTCCTGTGGAAGTGCTTGACGGGATCCTGGAGGATGTCTATCAGTACGGGATTAAGATCACAGGAAATCCAAAACTGAGAAAAACCTTTGCCCTGAATGCACTGG
>CAZIAU010000255.1:0-5206 GCA_964536755.1 uncultured Bacteroides sp.
TTAATTTTTTAAGTGTTAGAAGTACTTTTTTTTCGTTTTGTGAAAGCTCTTTTAAGAAAGCCAGGACGCCTTCTTTGAATTCAGGATCCACACCGACGAACTGACCGGTGATGTGGCTTTGTGGATCACAGATTTTGCAGAGGAGGATGAAAAGGATGACGCAGTCGATCTCTGGGATACACAGGTCTCTGAATTAAAGCACGCCATAGGACTATAACAGTAGCTCTTTCCGATAATAAGTTAACTTTGTCTTCGTTGAAATTGTAGATACGAATTAGGAGTGATGTGAAAAAGCTGCATCTACTGGTAATAAAGTCATTTATTGGTCCGTTGATCCTGACATTCTTTTTCGTCATTTTTATACTTCTTATGCAGTTTCTCTGGAAGTATATAGACGATCTGATCGGTAAGGGATTGGAAGTCAATATAATCCTTGAATTCCTGCTCTACACCAGTGCATCGCTGGTACCCCTGGCAATGCCCCTGGCAGTTTTACTGGCCAGCTTAATGACATTCGGGAACCTGGCAGAAAACCTGGAACTACTGGCATTCAAATCCTCGGGGATCTCCCTGGTAAGGATCATGGCACCGGTTATGATCATCTCACTGTTGATATCGGTAGGTGCTTTCGTGTTCTCCAATAATGTTTTGCCTATCTCCAATCTTAAAATGCGCTCGCTCCTTTATGATATTCAGCAACAAAGGCCCGAACTGACCATAAAACCAGGCGTGTTCGATAACACTCTTGAGGGTTATTCCATTCGTATCGGTGACCGTTCAAATAAAACCAATCTTTTAAAGGATATCCGGATTTATGACCATACCCAAAAGCAGGGGAATACGACAGTGACTATTGCCGACTCGGGTTATATGAGAATGTCTGAAGATGAAAGGCACCTTTTGCTCACCCTCTATAACGGCAAAACATATATTGAACTCCAGAAGCAAAAAAAAGAAGACCGTAACATTAAAAGTTATCCTCTTAGGAGGGATAATTTCGAATACCAGGAGATGATCATCGAGATGACCGGATTCGGGCTTAACAGGACAGACGAAAAGCTCTTCAGAAATTCTTACGCAATGCTTAACCTGTCACAACTCAACCATTTTGAAGATTCACTTTCGGAGGACATCGATCAACTTTTTGACAAATTCCATAAGACAATTGACAGGACCCTTGTAGGAAAACCCAAAACAATCCTGATCAGCAAAACCGCTCATGTACCGGATTCGACCGGTCAAAGTCAGGTTTCGGACGGACCCAGGATTCAGAAGGTATATGTGGACTCGGCCTATGCCGAGCTGAATAAGCTGGAACGCAGGAGGGCCATTTCCCAGGCAATAAATTATGCCAGAAGCAACAAATCAGTGACCACTTCTAATGTGGGGACATCTGAATTCCGAATATCGCGTTTGCGGCGTTATCAGAACGAGATCCATCGCAAATTCACGCTCTCCTTACTCTGCCTGATCTTCTTTTTCATAGGTGCACCCATGGGTGCCATCATTCGCAAAGGAGGTCTCGGGATGCCGGTAATTGTAAGCGTTTTGCTATTCCTGATCTACTATATTATTTCCATGATGGGTGAGAAATTTGTACGGGAAAGCATGATCCCTCCCTTCTTTGGTATGTGGCTTTCAACAATAATACTGGTCCCCGTAAGCATCTGGCTGACCTACAAAGCGGCCAATGATTCGGTTATTATGAATATAGAAACCTACTTTATCTGGCTTAAGAAACTGGGAGAGGGTTTGCGTAAATTCCTCCGAACCAGATGAGAATCCTGATTCTTGCCAACAAGTTACCCTATCCCCCCCTTGATGGCGGATCTATCGCCACCCTGAATATGATCACCGGACTGAAAGAGGCAGGAAATGAGATGACCGTATTATCCCTTAATACAAGGAAACATATCTTCCCCGTAGAAAAGATCCCCGGTGAACTGACCGGTTCCATCAGGTTTTTGTCCGTTGACTGCGACAGCTCACTGAGACCGGTCCCCATGATCCTTAACCTTATCTTTTCAAGAAAATCATACATCGCCCAGAGATTCAATATAAGAGAATTCAGGAACAGGCTCAGAACTCTCCTGGAAAGGGAAAAGTTCGATGTTGTGCAGCTTGAAGGTCCCTATACAGGTCATTATCTGGATATTATAAGAACAGCGAGTAAAGCGGCCGTTTCACTTCGCGCACATAATGTGGAACATCTTATATGGCAGAGAAAAGCAGTTCACGAAAAATCAGTTTTTAAACGCTGGTATCTGAATAATATGGCGGCCCGTTTAAAGCGTTTCGAAATGGATGTGGTAACCAGGTGCGACTGCCTGGTGACCATCAGTCCCCTGGATGAAGCCTACTTTTGCGGAAACGGGTACAGCCGGCCGTCCATTACCATTGCAACAGGATTCAAACTGGAAGAGTATCCCGGGTCCGCCCTGCCGGCTGAAAAAAATATATTTTTTATCGGGGCGCTGGACTGGCTCCCGAATCAGGAGGGATTAACCTGGTTCCTGGAAAACGTATTCGGAGAACTAACTGCGATTGTCCCGGATTTAATGTTTCATATTGCCGGAAGGAATGCTCCGGGATATTTCGAGAAAAAGCTCCGGGATAAAAATATAGTATATCATGGTGAAGTTGAGGATGCCAGGGAGTTTATACAATCTTTCCGGGTAATGGTCGCGCCCCTTTTCACTGCCAGTGGAATAAGGATAAAGATTCTCGAGTCAATGGCACTGTGTCGTCCGGTTGTTACCACATCGGTGGGTGTTAAAGGTATCCCGGCCGAAAACGACCGGCACATACTGGTGGCAGATACACCGGAAATGTTTAAACTTCAGATTATTAGCCTGCTCGATGATAATTCAAAAGCAACGCGTCTCGTGTCCCGGGCCAGGCAGGTTATTAGCCAGAATTTTGATACCTTTGAGCTTTCAAACCGGCTCAGCCGGTTTTTCAAAGAACAGGTATGATTATTCTTCAGGTAATATTCTGGGTATGCATCTTCCTGATTTTCTATTCCTATCTTCTGTTTCCTGCACTGCTGCATTTAATTGCCAGAAATAAAACCAGTGAACCAGCCATCCCCGTTTCGGATGAACTGCCGGATGTTTCGGTGCTGGTTGCCGCTTATAATGAAGAGGGAGTAATTGGAGCTAAAATTGACTCCATCCTATCAGGTAATTATCCATCCGAAAAACTGGAGATTCTGGTGGGTTCAGATGCTTCAACAGATTCCACCAATGAAAAGCTCGGACAACTTGAAATGATCCATCCGGAAATTCGGGTCTTTCTGTTCAGGGAACGTACCGGGAAACCAGGTGTGGTGAACCGGCTTGCAGAGAAGGCGACGGGAGAGATCCTGGTTATTACCGATGCCAATGTAATGCTTGATAAAAGCAGCATTTCCGAAATGGCAGGCTATTTCAGGAAACCGGTGATTGGACTGGTTGATTCACAAATGATCAATACCCGGTCAAAAAAGGATGGCATATCCCGTCAGGAAAAATTTTATATAAGCAGAGAGGTGCGGATCAAGCATCATGAAAGTATTATCTGGGGGACAATGATGGGTCCGTTCGGGGGATGTTATGCTGTTCGTAAGTCACTTTATAAACCGGTTCCGGATAATTTCCTGGTGGATGATTTCTTTATAAACATGTCCGTGCTGCGTCAGGGTTACCTTTGCATCAGCAATTTGAATGCAAGGGTATATGAAGATGTATCCAATGATCTGAGGGAAGAGTTCAGGCGCAAAAAGAGGATATCGGCAGGTAACTTTCAGAACCTCTCTGAATACAGTTCGCTGTTGTTCTCCCGAATTCCGGGTGTGGCATTCTGTTTTTTTTCACATAAGGTGGTACGATGGTTCGTCCCATTTCTTGTTATTCTTACCCTGGGAATATCTGTTATCCTCGGTCTGGAGCATCTCTTTTTCAGGATACTTGCCATACTGCAGATTATGGTGCTGGCTATACCGGTTATTGACTATTTATTAAGGAAAATTAAAATCCATATTATACCTTTGCGGTTCATTTCACACTTTGTTATGATGAATCTGGCCCTGCTGGCAGGGTTTTTCAAATATACGGGAGGAATAAAAAGCAATGTCTGGCAACCAACAAGGAGAAACCAGGATTAAGCTCAACTCTGTTGAAGAAGCACTGGATGAGATCAGTAACGGAAAGATCATAATCGTTGTTGATGATGAAGACAGGGAGAATGAAGGGGACTTTGTAGTCGCTGCAGAGCTGGTTACACCCGAAACTGTCAATTTCATGGCCACACAGGGCAAAGGGCTTATCTGTGTTGCACTGACCGATGAGCGGTGCACTGAACTTGACCTGCCCATGATGGTAAGCCATAATACAAGCAGTCACACCACCGCATTCACCGTTTCAGTGGATCTGCTGGGTCATGGAACCACAACAGGTATATCCGCCATGGACCGTGCCAAAACTATTCGGGCGCTGGTTGATCCCATAACCCGGCCTGATGACCTGGGCCGTCCCGGACACATATTCCCCCTGAAGGCAAAACGGCAGGGAGTGCTCAGAAGAGCCGGACATACGGAAGCTGCAGTGGACCTGACCAGGCTGGCCAATCTGAAACCGGGGGGAGTACTGGTAGAGATCATGAATGAGGACGGTACCATGGCCCGCCTGCCGCAGTTGATGCAAATGGCCAGGGATTATAATCTGAAACTGATCTCCATCAAGGATCTTATCGCATACAGGTTAAATACAGACAGCATCGTCCTGAAGGGTACCGAGGTCAGTCTTCCCACAGAATACGGGGAGTTCAACCTGATACCATTTATCCAGAAATCCAACGGTCTTGAACATGTGGCTTTAACCAAAGGGACATGGAAGGAGTCAGACAACGTCCTGGTAAGGGTCCACTCATCCTGTGTTACCGGCGATATTTTCGGAAGTCACAGGTGTGACTGTGGTGACCAGTTGCATGAAGCCATGAGGAAAGTCCAGAAGGAAGGCAGGGGGATTATTATCTACCTGAACCAGGAAGGCAGGGGAATAGGGCTATATAATAAAATCAAGGCTTACAAGTTGCAGGAACAGGGCCGGGACACAGTGGAGGCCAATGTGGAACTTGGATTCCAGGATGACGAACGGGATTATGGGGTAGGCGCCGGAATGCTGCATTCCCTGGGCATCAGGAATATAAGGCTTATCACCAACAATCC
>CAZIAU010000256.1:0-5190 GCA_964536755.1 uncultured Bacteroides sp.
GGTTTTGAATCCAATTATGGCGCCCACATGTTCTCCTTCACTATCTAACCTGTTTTGCTGTAATTCCCACCCGTCTCCCCAGGTATGGGTATATTCAAAGTCCTTATCAAATTCGGCAACAAAATAATTATGAAAATTCTCAGGAACTCCTCCGCTGTTATTCCGGCAATAGCCGATAATTTTCCTCTCCTCAGGAATGATCTTTACCAAGGACCCTTTGAAGAAACCATCCAGAAGAATATAGGATGAATCAGATTCAGGAAAAGTGAATTTAAACTGTGCCGCCCTCTCGGTGGGAGCCAGTTCTGCAACCACATCATAATCTGCAAGGTAAACTTTATAATGATATGGTTTTACTGTTTCAGCCTTATGTGAAAACCAGGACTCCCTCTCATTCTCTTTATATTTCAGTTCGTCTGTTACCGCCATCAGCGAAAATGCGGCATAATCATTGATCCATGGGCTGGGCTGGTGAGTCTGCTTGATTCCCCGGATCTTATTCTCGTTATATTTATAGGTCCAGCCATCACCCATCCTGGAAGTCATGGGAGTCCAGAAGTTCATGCCCCAGGGAGTGGCAATGGCCGGGTAGGTATTCCCATTAGACAGCGAGTACTTTGAATCGGTGCCCATTAATGGATTCACATAATCAACCAGATAAACCAAGTCGCTGCCTTTATCAGTTACACTGTTTTCCGGTGTATTACAGGATAAACCTATAAGTGTCAGCAAAACAAATATTGACGCTCTGTCATTCATTCTTTTGAATTTTATCTTCCTTTTCAGAAATTATTTCCATTTATCTGTTTATCCTTTAAAAATAGTAAAGTATTTGGATGTGTTTCAAACTGTCAATATTTCCTTAATACCTCTGATCTGGTCGGGACCAACTCTGCAGCATCCCCCAATGATATCAGTTCCCAGTACAAGCCATTCTTTTACCATTGCTATAAAAGGTTCCGGATCAGATATACCTGTCCATGTTTTACTTTCGGCATTATATTCTTCCCCCGAATTCGGGTATATGACTATCTTTTTCGATCCTGATTCTGATTTTAACGATGTTATTAATCCGGATATATATTCCGGAGCTGTGCAATTAACGCCGATTGCAAAAATATTCGGATGGGAGGCAAGCAGTGCTGCACACTTACTGATGGGTGTTCCGTCATTAATATGTAGTTCATCCTTACAGGAAAATGAAATCCAGGCCGGTTTGCTGGTTTCTCTTAAAAGGTCTGACAACTCCAATGTTTCCTTAAAACTTGGAATGGTTTCACAGGCAAAGAAGTCAGCGTTTGAACGATCTAATAACTCAATCCTTGATTGGTGGAATTCCTTCAGTTCCTTTCCTGACACGCCATAATTACCATTATATTCAGAACCATCTGCTAAATAGGCCCCGTATGGGCCAATACTTGCGGCTATCAATGGTTTATTGCCATAGAATCCTGTTGATGCAAATCGTTCTATGGCTTCCTCGGCCAGCAAAACCGACTTCATAATCAATGTTTCCGCAGTTGCCTTGTCATACCCTATTTCTGTGAATCCGGGTATAGTAGCCTGGTAGCTTGAAGTAATAATGCACTGTGCACCAGCCCTAAGGTAAGATAAATGAGCCTGAATAATGGCTTCCGGGTCTGTCTCCAGGAACCTGGCGGACCATAGCTTCTGACCCAGGTCACACCCCTGTTTCTCCAATTCATTAGAAAGGCCGCCGTCCAACAATAATGGGTAGTTAATATTCATCTGATCGGGCTTAAAGGTGTACGGAATGGGTCAGCTAAAGGCAGTTTTTTCAGGTTGCCATCCAGTTCAATTGCATCAACGCTTATGCCAGCCGCCCCGCAGATTGTTGGTAGGAAATCGCTGAAATCAATTAGATCTTCATTGACGGTACCTGGCTGAATTACACCAGACCATTTAACAATTAAAGGAATTCTGGTGCCGGCAGCTGTGGATTTACCTTTTGCCCCCTCGATTTCCCGCCCGTTCATCTTGGAAACTACAGGAACATCTGTTCCGTTAACCTGTAGTACCGGTTTGCAGGAAAAAACTGCAGACGGGAAAAACAGTATTAACGGAAACAAGGCAATTGATATTTTCTTATACATAAAGTGAATCTAAGTTGAGAAAATATTTATAACCCGGGCTTAGTTATCTTAATATAATACGGTATATCTTTCTTTAACTTTATGTTGATCCCTTCACTTAATTGTTCTCCTGGTATCTTCAAGGTTTTCCTGTCTTTGCTGAGCAGATAATAATCACCATCTTCAATGCTGTACCATTCGGGAAATTGATTAATTCGCGGATAGTCCAGCGGGAGATGAAATATCTTCTTATGTCGTTCCTTTCCGAATAAAAGGGTTCCCTCCCAATTTGCACCTGCTTTCATTGAGATATAGAGCGTCCCATCCTTAATTGCGGTGCCATAAATCAGATCCTCTTCCCATGGAACGACTGTCACATCATTTGTTTTCCAGAGACAGTACATCAGGGTTGTGCGGGCAAAATTTCCATCCCCGTGCCATCCTTCAATGACGCCCCTGTTTTTCCATTCCTGTGCAGTCTCCCTGTAAGCAGAATCCTGCAGGGACCACATGACTTTTATTTCACTGTCAATCCACTCTCTTAATCCAAGATCTCTTTCTCGGTTATATAGATTTATCCCACTTTCAATGGCATCAGCAAATCCGTCAGAACTTTTATTTTCCCAGTCGAAGTTTAAATATTTTTGATTTAATACGTTAAAGGGTTTCATTACAGCCTCGCGATATGCTGTGTCATTATCAATCAAATACAGTGTATAATATGCATTGTAAATATACCCCCAGTTATCAACTATACCTTCATTTACAACTTCTCCTGTAATCATATTCACTTCGTTGTAAAACATGCCGTCTGCATTTCGTCCTAATTTCAGGATCCGGTCAAATATTTTGTGTATCGGGCTTTGATAATCATTCTTCTTCTCCTTATTAACATAGCTAACCGTAGCGTATATCTCGCTGAGCCCTCCAATTATTTCACAACCATGGTCACGCAGTCTGAACCGGTCGCTTTCAAGAATTTTATCTGGATTTTCAAGCAAATAATAATCAGCGATTGCGATGGCCCAATTTAAATACTTTTCATCACCGGTCATCCAGTAAACCCGTGAAAGGGTCTGAAGCATTTCTCCGTTTATTTCAGTTTCGACTGACTGACCAAAATAAGACCCTTCGATATTCCTGGCCACAGACAGATAATTCGACAGTTCATCTAACATCTCAAACATCCGATCGCTCCAGGGTGAGGATCCAATATATTCGGTTAACGGGATTAATCCGTCCTTTATGTATTCCGATGTTCCGAAGATAATCCGGTTCGTATCGATCTCAGACCTTGCAAAGTCCTGTTTCGAAAAAGAGTACTCATCCGGTAATGCCCCAAGCCTCGAAGTTAATTTCCTTTCGGATACCAGTATATCCAACATCTCATTATTGTACAAATCTTTATCCAGTAAATAAGCTGTCAGGACCATAAAAGGATAGTTGTCCGCCGCTGAATTATGAGCATTCCATACATCCCTGCCATCCGATAAATTCTCAGGAATCAAACCCGATAAGGAATCTCTGTAATTCATCCAGTCACTGACAAAACGGAGGCATCTTTCATATCCCTCCTGCACCAGGATACCTTTTCTCATTGCTTCATCAAAATTTTCCTGGTCCTGCCGGGCAGTATGGGAACAGGAAACTACAATAATGATTGCTGTTTGGATGATTACATGTCTTGATTTCATTTAGCGACTAAGTAGTGGTGGTTTTCGATGTTTCGTTCCCTGTTCGTATGAATAAGTTAGTTTAATCAGCGTGGGTTCATCGTACATCCTTCCCAGGAACTGACAGAAGTGTGATTTTAAAAAGTTTATCTAAGTTAGTGAAACCTGAGTACTTTTTTAAAGAGGGAAGCAGATTTACATATCTTGCAAATATCAATTATCTTTACATCTTCAAAATTGTGGTCTTAGATGAGTGAAAACAGGGAGCAGGTTTTTGAGAATGAAGAGTTCCAGGTATTGCTGAGAAAATATGAGGATATGAGGAGCGGATCCCAGTCCATCTTTTTCGACGTAGAGGAATTCGAGCAGATTATAGACTATTATCTGGATGATTTTCAATATGATGAGGCAACTGAAGCCGCGCGGCTGGGCAAAAAACAGCATCCGACCTCGGTCGAAATCAAGTATAAATTCATTCATATATATATTGAGCAGGGAAAACCAAAAAAGGCTCTTTCCCTGCTTGAGGAGATTCCCGTATGGGAGGAGAACAATCCGGAGAAATACTTTTTGAAAGGGACAGCATTATGTTTGCTTGGGAAGCTTAAAGAGGCGGAATACCAGTTTGACAATGCACTTGAAATTTCCAGCGATGATACTTTTGATGCGCTTGTCAATATCTCCATTGCTTTTGAGAATGTGCGACACTACGAAATGGCTCTCAAATATCTTATCCAGGCATACAGCCAACAGCCTGAGAATCTGTCTGTACTCTATGACATGGGATACTTCTATGAGAGGCTGCATCGTCTGGACGAAAGCCTTAAGTATTACCATAAGTATCTTGACCTTGATCCCTATTCCGATAATGTGTGGTACAACCTGGGAATCGTATATCACCAGTTGGAAGAGTTTGACAAAGCTGTTGAAGCATACGATTTTTCAATAGTTATCAATCCTGATTATGCCTCAGCCTATTTCAATAAGGCAAGTGTCTGGGTAAGTGCCGGCAGATTTGACAGGGCCATTGAAGTATATAGTGAATTCCTGGATGTGGAACCTGAAAATACCCAGGCTTATTGTTACATTGGCGATTGCTTTGAACAGATGGACAGGCTGGATGAGGCTCTGGATGCATTTAAAAAAGTTATTGAACTGGATAATACTGATCCGGAGGGTTGGTTTGGAGCGGGAATGATATATCACCGGAAAGGTATCTACCGGGAGGCTATAACTTACATTCTGAAGGCTATCGAATTTGACAATAGTAACCTGGACTACTGGATAAATCTCGGGTATGCCAATGAGGATGCAGGATTAACCGAAGAAGCTATAAAATGTTATGGCTATGTGACCAGAGTGGGTGCAGCGGATGTGGATGGTTGGAACGCTCTTACCGGTCTATTAATGAAAGAAGGACTGTA
>CAZIAU010000257.1:0-5171 GCA_964536755.1 uncultured Bacteroides sp.
ATAGTCTTGGCGACCCGTTTGTACAGAGCCTGGTCGGTAAAATCAAGAATCGGGGACATAAGATGGGATTTCATCCAGATATTAACTCATACAGGAATAAGAACAGGTGGGAATCGGAAATCCGGCACCTGGAAGATTCACTGAAGATAAAGATTTCCTTTGGACGTCAGCATTACCTCCAGTTCGAGGCACCTTTTACCTGGCAGATTTGGAATGATATGGGGATGGCCTGGGATTCAACCCTATCCTATGATGACGAGCCAGGTTTCAGAACGGGTTGTTGTTATAGTTACAGTGTATTCAACTTCCTCACCAGAGATAAGCTTACACTAAAGGAAAAGTCGCTTATTATAATGGATAAAGCGCTGGTATTAAGAAACAAGCAAAGAAGCTATCAGGATATGGAAACACTTTCCAGGCATCTGATCGACCAGGTAAGAAAATACCAGGGAGAATTTGTTCTTCTGTGGCACAACAACTGCTTCAATGTACCTGAATGGAAACCATTTGAGAGCCTGTATATTTCAATCGTTGATTATCTCAACAATGCTGGCTAAGCAATGGGCTTTCGATCATTAAGTATTTGCTTGATGGCCCTGATGGAAGAATAAATAATCGAAGGGGACTTTTTAACTTCATATACACCTACCTGTTCGCCACTCACTTCCCGGTAGAAGAACTCAACTCCCCTAAGCATGGATCCTTCACAATCAAATTCCAGGCCCCTTCTCTGACTTTCCAGCAGCAATCCATAAATTGCCAGAAGACTGGCTGTTCGAATCTCAGGGATATCTCTGCGGGTCGAAGCATTTATCAGATTGTACATGGCTTTATTGTCAAAAGCAACAACAGCGGCAGCAATGTATCCATGTGGCGGAATTTTCAATCCGATACCGAAGATAGATTTATTGTCCTGATTAAACACCCTGGAAAAAATCTCCCTGTCCGGTCGGAAGTTTTTCCTGCTGGCGGTCTCTGTCACCAGGTTCCATATTTCATCATAATCAGGATCGCTGACTATCTCAATCCGACCCCCTGTTTTCAATTCAATCAGCTTTTTCAGTTCCCTTCTCTTATTTGATGAAAAATTGGTAATCGGATCCTGATCTGACAACCTCAAAATATGATTAATGGTTACCTCACTTGAAAATCCGTGCCAGTGGTAGGAGAGAAAGGTGTGATGTCCGTAATTGAATTTAAACTCGTAATGCCCAGCCCTGGGAATAGTACTCAGAAGATCTTCAATGAACTGATGTTCCTTGGTCAGTGAGTATTTCTCTATTTCAGGATTGCCAAACAGGGGACTGAAATATTGAGTATACAGCGGCCTGTGGTATCCCCACACACCGTGCTTTTTCGTTTTCAGGATGGCCACTCCGCCATAAACATGCTCCCTGACAATCCCGGCATACACCTGCACACCCGGATCAATCCTTTCGAGCCATGAGGTCGTATGGAATACAGTACACCGCGGATGATTCAGGACATAATAATTCCATTTGCCGTGATCGTCCCTGCTGATTAAATAAATTTAATTCTTCATCTGGAGTGAATTTTAGAAGTGCCTTCATGATAACGCCTTAATGTTTCTTCAATCCTCATTGTCCTTATGCCTTCCCTTATCATCTTTGAAGCTGTATATGTGACCACTGATGCGTTGATAAGATCGGTCACTGTATATTCAGAAGAACTGTTACCATCAATGATCTGTGCGAAATTCCTGTACATCCTGCTATGCCCTTTGTCCCTCCGGAACTTCCTTTTCTTGCTCCTTATCCCATTCTGTCTCTGATGTACCATGCAGTTGAAATCGTCAATGAAGATCGTTTCATTCCCAGACCTGATCTCAATCTTCTCCTGGACACCTCTCAGGGAATTGCCCCGGTCTGAAGCTGTAATGTTCAATATTGAACCATCCTCATACAGCACAGAAATTGAACTGCTCTCCATATCGTCCGGACCTGACATAACATTTATCTCAACGGGCAGGCTCTGAATCCAATAATTGGCTAGGTCAAACCAGTGAACTACGTTCCCGGTAATCCTGGTTCCCTGGTTCTCCCAGAAATACCAGTGATTCGGACTGATAACCACCTCTTTTACAGAACATGTGACTATTACGGGCCTTTCCCTGACCAGGCTTCTGACTTCCTGGCTGAAAGATATAAATCTCCTGTTAAACCCCATTTGCAGTCTGGCCCCCCGTTTGTAAAGATTTATCAGCTTATCAAGGTCTTCAAGTGTTACGGCCGGAGGTTTTTCAATAAAAATTTCCGAAGCTTGATTTGTTTCGTATACTTCTTCTGCAATGGTAGCATGGTCGGAATGATAGGTGGCAATAATTACCACCGGGCGTTCTACATTCTTCAACAGAGGATAAGAACTCCTGGGTACCAGGAAAGAGTGAAGGAATCCGTACTTTAACTGAAAGCTCCTGGCAACCTTTGATTTGTAGTCGATACAGGCGATCTTTTTTATCCGTTTAAAATGGTGCATGATAAACATCCTCACATACCCTCCCAGACCGTATATAAAAAGTCCCGTATCATATCTCTCCTCTACAGCCTTTATCTTTATTTCCAGGCTCAATGGAGAGTCATGATTTAAATTGAGGATTCCATAATCCACCTCTCCACCGTATTGATTAAATACTTTGAGGAGTTTTTCGATATTTGATTCAACATACCCTTCATCAATATGGCCTGACGGATAGAACAGATTGGCAATCACAAATTGGGAAGGATCCTCCTGGCTCTGGACTGAAATATTCAGATATTTCCTCTCATCCCTGATAATGGTCAGAAAAGTCAGGTACCGAACCTGCTCCTGCTTATGTGCGAAATATTTACGGAAGGTGCTTCCTATGCCTTCCCTGGCAATGAAGTAGAGCATTTTAAAGTAACGGTTATCAAAATCAGGCCGGTCCCTGTCTCTGTTTACAATCTGCCGAACCTCGAGGATCTCGACACCTTCCAGTTCCGATAATTGAACCAGGTTCTTCATTCAGCTTAATTTCTTCTGTTCTTTACTTATCTCACTTTCCAATCTTGGTCACTTGTTCATTCTCCAGTTTATACTGCTCCCTGCTTTCCGGACAATAAGCCACTCCCTCTTCATTAAAATGGAGCCTGTGTCCATATTCACTCATCCAGCCAACTTGGCGCGAGGGATTTCCTACCACCAGTGCATATGGTTTCACCTCCTTGGTCACCACTGCTCCCGCGCCAATGAATGAATATTTCCCGATATTGTTACCGCATACGACTGTTGCGTTTGCCCCTATTGTAGCTCCCCGTTCCACGATAGTCTGCATATACTCATTCTTTCTTATTATCGCACTCCTCGGATTTATCACATTGGTAAAGACCATGGAAGGGCCAAGAAATACATCATCCTCACAGATTACCCCTGTGTAGATGGACACATTGTTCTGTACCTTAACATTTTTTCCGAGAACCACATCAGGAGAAACCACCACATTTTGTCCCAGATTGCAATTCTCACCCATGACACTACCGGTCATGATATGGCTGAAATGCCAGATTTTGGTTCCTGCGCCTATCTCCGCTCCATCATCAATTACTGCAGTTTCATGCGCAAAATAGCTTTTCATGTTTCAAGAATTAAAGAAAACTTTTATCTGGTCTGTAATATATTTAAGTTGCTGCTCATCAAGTTCCGTATGCATTGGCAGGGAGAGTACTTCTGAACTCAGTTTCTCTGCCACGGGCAGATCCCCGCTCTTATATCCAAGATCGGTATAGGCATGCTGCATGTGCAATGGGACAGGGTAGTAAACCATGGCCGGGATACCCTTATCCTGCAACCAGCTCTTTAACTTATCCCTTATCCCCGGGGGAACCTTCAATGTGTACTGGTGGAAAACGTGGCTTGAAAAGCCCGATCTTGCCGGAACGGACAATCCATCAATCCCCGACAGAGCATCATCATAGAACCCTGCTGCCAGCTGCCTGGCATGGTGATAATTCTCAATATGTTTCAACTTTACCCTGAGGATGGCTGCCTGAATGGTATCCAGTCTGGAGTTTACCCCGACATAATCATAATAATAGCGCTGCCTCATCCCATGATTGACCAGGGCCTTCAGCATCTCTGCCAGTTGATCATCGTTGGTGAAAAGTGCGCCCCCGTCTCCGAAGCATCCCAGGTTTTTTGAAGGGAAGAATGATGTCGTACCAATGTTTCCTATGGTTCCGGCATTCCGTTTTGTCCCGTTCTCAAAAGTGTAGATGGCACCGATAGCCTGTGCCGTGTCCTCGATCACAAAAAGATCGTGTTCGGAAGCTATTTTCATGATTGCCTCCATGTGGGCACATTGTCCGAAAAGGTGCACGGGCACAATGGCCTTGGTTCTTCCGGTAATGGCCCTACCGAGCAGTTCCGGATCCAGATTAAAGGTGTCCCTGTCCACGTCGATAAGCAATGGCTTCATACCAAGTAACCTGATTACTTCAATGGTTGAGATAAAGGTAAAGGGAGTGGTGATCACCTCATCACCCGGCCTGAGGCCCAGGGCCATCATGGCCACCTGCAGGGCATCGGTCCCGTTCCCACAGGCAATAGTATGTCGGGCACCCATATATTCAGAAAGTTCCTCCTGGAACTCCCAAACAGCTTTTCCCTTTATAAATGAAGTTGCATCAATGACCTCCTGAATGGCTTCGTCCACTTCACTCTTGATATGAAGGTACTGGGTGTGCAGGTCTACCATTCGAATCTCTTTCATTGTTGTTCTTTATTTATTAGGCTTTGCAATCCATGTCATCTTCTTTGTCAGACTTCCAGCTTATTGATCAGCAGAATCTTGATCAAATTATAGGTCTCCTCACCCTTTCTCAACAGCAGGTCGTTGGGCTCCTTTTGTTCACATTTTTCCAGGTATGCCATTGCCGATTCACCGGTCAGGCCGGGAATATGTTCCATCATTCCGTGATCAATCAGGTACCTGTCCACATCCAGCAACTCATCCTGGTAAACTGAAATCGTCGGGATTCCCAGTACTGCCATCTCGCGTGTCATGGTTCCACCGGCACCGATAAACAACCTGCACTTTCCTGCGATCTCCTCCAGGCTCAGGGCTTTATTCTGAACAACAACACCATCGAACTTCTCCTGTTCATAATGCCTGGCCTGCTCCTCCCCCCTGGGCA
>CAZIAU010000258.1:0-5154 GCA_964536755.1 uncultured Bacteroides sp.
CCAGGTCCAAAAATTTGGTCCAGTATTGAATGTTTTGAAAAACAGGGCGTTGGTCAGACAGAAAAATGGATAAAGCCGGGATCTTATCCCTGTAGCTGGAGATCATCTTGCGGACAATCTGCTCCATCGGGACAGGAATCACCCCGAACTTTTCCCGGTTATCCCGGATCATCCGGTCAAAATACTTGTTTTTAAGGGGTTTGTAAGCAGCGTATACTCTGTAGTCGGTTATTAGTCCGAGGGTGGACAGGTATTCCCAATTCCCGTAGTGAGCAGTTACCCCAATTACCTGTTTCCCTTTTCCATGTACATCCTCCAGCAGTCCGGGATTCAGATAGGTAATTCGATTCCGCATCTGATTTTCAGAGAGGAAATGGGCTGCGGCTGATTCAAGAATTACATCGCATAAATGGTGGTAAAATCCCCTTGCTGTCTTTCTTATCTCTCTTTTATCATTTTCCGGGAAAGCCATTGAAAGATTGTTCAGAACAACCTTCTTCCGGTAACCGATCAGATAATAGATGATTAGGAAAAGAATATCTGAAAAGATATAGAGAATACTTTGCGGCAATAAATGGAGCAACCAGATTATGCTGCGGGCCAGAATGTAAGCGAGAAAATTCATTCCCTAGCCAAGCTCACTGATCCGTTCCAGTTTTGGGAGGTCAAGTATTCTGATCTTCCTTCCGTCAATGGAGATCACTCCTTCCTGAGCAAAAGTGGATAGGGTGCGGATGGCATTTGAAGTGGTCATGTTTGACAGGTTGGCCACATCTTCCCGGGAGAGATATATCTTGATGGTTTTTATGTCATCCTCGTAGCCATAAGTATCTTTCAAAAAGATAAGTGATTCAGCCAGCCTCCCGCGAATATGTTTCTGTGTAAGTGTCACAGTTCTGTCATGTGAGAAACCAAGTTCCGATGCAAAAGACTGTATAATGCTCATACTGAGTTCGGGATTGCTTCGTATTACCCTGTATACGCTCTCCTTGTCCACAATGCAGGAAACACAATCTTCAATTGCTACAGCAGTGGCAGTATGGTTTTCTTCGGCGAACAGAGCCCTGTACCCAATGAAACCAACAGGTTTTGCCATTCTGACTATCTGTTCCCTGCCTCCAACACCCTCCTTGAAGATTTTCACTTTGCCTTCAGCAAGGATCATTAATCCCATGGGCTTGTCGCCTTCTTTAAATATGATCTCTCCTTTTTTATAGAATGCACAACTATAATTTTGCTTGAGGAATTCTTTTTCTTTGGGAGTAAGTACACTGAATACAGATTTCGGATTATCTATACAGTCATCTGCATTATAGTTCCTTTCCTGCATTATAGTTTGTAATTTTTTCGTAAAATCTTCAATAACACACAAAAATAGAAAAAATAATCAAAATCCTTTTAATATTTGGCAACCAGAGGCAAACGCCTGCCAAACCCAAAAGCTTTTGATGAAATTCTCAAAATAGGAGGTGTCTGGTAGCGTTTATATTCATTCTGATTGACCAGTTTGATAATACTGTCCACAATTTTTCTGTCAAACCCCATGGAGATCATTTTTTCAGCCGACAGCTGCTTTTCAATGTAAGCCTCCAGTATTTTATCCAACACATCGTAGGGCGGAAGAGAATCGGAGTCTTTTTGACCGGGTCTGAGTTCTGCCGAGGGTGGTTTCAGGATGATATTTTCAGGTATTACCTCCCCGTTCCGGTTGAAATACCTGGCAAGGCTGTATACATCTGTTTTATATACATCACCCAGGACTGACAGGCCTCCGCTCATGTCCCCGTACAGCGTACCGTATCCGACAGCTGTTTCGCTTTTATTGCTCGTATTCAGCAGTATATTTCCAAATTTATTGGAAAGGGCCATAAGCAGTGTGCCCCTTATCCTGGCCTGGATATTCTCCTCGGTAATATCCTCAGGCAGATCCCCGAAGAGATGGTGCAGGGATTCCCTGAACTGCTCAAAGATCGCTTCTATGGGGAGAATGTCGTATTTTACGCCCAGCCTCCTGGCAAGCATGACAGAATCATCCACACTATGCCTGGAGGAGTACCGGGATGGAAGCATCAGGACATGCAGGTTATTGGCCCCGAGTGCTTTCTCAGCCAGGACAAGAGTCACTGCCGAATCAATACCTCCCGATAATCCAAGGGTTGCGTTTTTGAATTTCAATTTTTCGAAATAGTCCCTGATACCGCAGATCAATGCATCTGCAATAACCCCTGTTCTTTCAGGTATTACTTCAAAGACCGGATCGCCTTTTTCTTCCAATAACTCCTCCAGTTCAAAAATATGGAAATCTTCCTGAAAGAAATTCATCCGGTACGCCACCTTACCATGGCTGTTAACTGCCAGTGAGCCTCCTTCAAAGATAAGTTCAGTCTGGGCACCTACCTGGTTGCAGTAGAGGACCGGGATCCCATAGCGCAGCGCCTTTCCTGTAAAGATCGACTGTTTGACCTCCATCTTCCTGTGTGCAAATGGTGACGCAGCAAGGTTAATAATGGCGTGAGGTTCATTCTCTATTAACTCTTCGAGTGGGTGTACAGTATATAATCTGCTTCTGGAAAAGTCGCTTTCAAATGGCTGTTCATCCCAAAGATCCTCACAAATAGTGACCGCAAAACGTTTTTCGCCGAATTCCAGGATTCCGCTTTCAGTACCTGGTTCGAAATACCTGTATTCATCGAAAATATCGTAAGTGGGCAGCAGTTTTTTTCTGAATACCTGTTTGATCCCGCCCCCGTGAAGAAAATATGCGGAATTAAAAAGCAACTTTCCCTCTTTCCCGGGATTGAATTCAGGACCGCCCACCAGCACCCCTATGCCGGGATCTATATTTTCGGCAAGCCTCTTAATATACTCGCTGCATGTATGGATAAACTCTTTACGTTCGAGCAGGTCAAGGGGAGGGTATCCGCATATGGATAATTCTGAAAATATAACCAGTTCAACCCCTTTCTCCCTGGCCAGGGCTATAGTCTTCATCTTTCTGTCCAGGATCTCCCGGAAGTCCCCGATATGATAGTTCAGTTGTGCTAATGCTATTTTCATAACCGGTCAGAATAGAATGCCCATATGTATCGAAATCGCATTCAGTGTAATATTTGCCTTGTCGTTTTCGGTTACATCCGTTAGGCCTGAGGTCCATCGAATCCCGCCGATTAAAGCAGTGCTTCCGCCAAGCCGGTACTCCACGCCTGCTCCTGCATGGTACCCCAGATTAAAGACATGGGTGCTTTCCTGTATTTTTTCTTTGTCAAATGTATGATCTTTTGAAGTTGCAAAGGCGTTGACGTTGAACATGGGATTGAATCCCATTTCAAGAAAAAAGGTAGCATAACCCAGTTCTTCAGTTTTAAGTTTTAATCCAAGTGGAATATCCAGGTATTGCAGATTCTGTTTAATAACCTGACCCGGAACAACCTGTAGCGTATCACCACTGGAAAAAAATATTGCAGAATCGGAGTAGATAAGGTTGCCGCCCAGGTTACTGATACCGAACCCCAGGGCAAATGCATAATTTTCTGTGAAAAAGAGATCCATCTGCAATCCGGTTTGCATATGGAATATTGCCCCATCGGGTTTTATATTTTCTTCATCAGAACTGAACCATGCAAATTGAGGGTCGGCATGAACACTGAATTTCATCAGTTGTTGCGCGTAGGCGGAATGAAGAGTAGTGAGGATGACAGCAATTAAAAGGATTCTTCTCATACGTATAATATTTTCTACTTTTGTCATACCTGTTTAACGCTCAAATTTACATATTATGGTGAGACCTGTTCAACAGATCCTGATTTTTCTGACCTGGATGCTTATGTTGCTGACCGGATGCAGACAGGACAGGTTCAGAGTAGATGTGTCGGGGATTAATGAAACTGTAAAAATTGAACGATTTGACAGGGAGCTTTTTGGGATATGTAAGGACTCCTTATACAGTTCCATTGGATCACTATATAATAGATATGGTGATTTTTTCGATGTCTTTAACGTACATATAATTAATATCGGTCAGGCTTCGGCCAGACACTATTCTTCACATCTTTCCATGTTCATTAACGATCCGACCAACAGGGAAGTTTTTGAGTTTACCAACCATGTTTTTCCTGATCTGGATCGTGTCGACACGGAGCTGACCGATGGGTTCAGGCACTATCTGTATCATTATCCCGATTCTGCTTTGCCAAGGATTGTCGGGTACGTAAGCAGATTCAACCAGGGCCTGTTTACCGTGGATCATTTTATCGGGATAGGGCTCGATCAATATCTGGGCAGCGATTGTAAATATTACCGGTACATGGGGATCCCCCTCTACCTGCAAAGGGTAAAAATACCTGAAAGGATCCCGGTGGATGTCATGTTCGCCTGGGCTACAAAGCTATATCCCTACAATGATTCTATTGACAACGTGCTTACCAGGATGATCCACCAGGGGATGCTGGTTTTCTTCGTGAGTGCCATGTTGCCCCAGGTGGAAGATAGCCTGAAGATGGGGTTTACTCATGAACAACTCAAGTGGTGCAGGAATAATGAAAAGCAGATGTGGACCTATCTGGTGGAGGAAAAGCTGCTGTTTTCGACCGATCCGCTGGTCATACGAAAACTGACCGACAATGCTCCTTATACATCCTATTATACTCCGGAATCACCCGGCAGGGCTGCGGTCTGGCAGGGGTGGCAGATTGTCAGGGCATATTCTGATAAAAGGCCGGGTTTATCATTGCCACAGTTAATGTCACACCGGGATTACCAGGAACTCCTCAGGATATCCCGGTACGATCCGTAATATTCCATATTTCATTATTGTCGGGACTTTCCCCTTGCCAGGGAGGCGAACACACCCAGGGAACAGAGGATAAGGAAAATAATGAATGAAATTTTCATACTGACCAGAAACTGTTCAGATTGCTGAGATGTGATCTGGTTGTTACCAAGGTGAAGTTGGAGTATCAGGGTTGCTATACCCATGCTTATCATCTGACCTGTCAGACGCATTGTACCTACTGTTGCTGAGGCAATCCCAAGATTTTTTTTCTCAACAGAGCTCATTATTGCATTGGTATTGGGTGAAGAGAACATACCGAAGCCCAGGCCTACGGTCATAAGTGTTATTAAGAGGTAGGAAATGGATGATTGGTCCGACAGGAA
>CAZIAU010000259.1:0-5151 GCA_964536755.1 uncultured Bacteroides sp.
TATACCCTAATCCAACGAGCGGGGAGCTTAAGATCCTTTTCCATGAAGGATTTAAGCCCGGCAGAATGATCCTGACCGATCTTTCTGGGAGAGCCCTCCGCGTAATATCCGGGCCCGTGGTTCAAAACGGTGTTGTCGATCTGGAATCATTTAAAAATGGTTGCTATTTTATCATTATTGAGAGTGAAAACGGGGAAAAACGAAACATTCCTTTCATCCTTCAACGATAAAGATGCATTCCTGGAAACCTTATTGAACATTTATTACTTTTATTCAAAATATTAAACAAACTGACCTATGAGAACTATTTTTATTTCCGTGTTTGTATCTGTTGTTATTTTCTCGTGTACTCAGGAAAAAGAATACTTGTTTAACGGGGAAAACCTTGATGGATGGACAATATATGTGAATGACTCCATCATCAGTCCTGAAGACTTCTTCTATGTCAACGATGGTATGATTGAAACTGTGGGGATCCCTGTCGGCTACCTTAGAACCGTAAAGGAGTACTCGGACTATCATCTGCATGTTGAATGGCGGTATCCCGAAGATCCGGTGAACAGCGGAGTTTTTGTACACGTAACCGGTCCGGATTTAATTTGGCCTGCCCATTACCAGGGTCAGTTGAAATATAAGAATGCCGGTGACTTTATTGTTCACGGTGTAGGAGAAAGTGCTACTATCCGTGATACCGTATATGTCTCAACCGAGGATGTCAAGCCGCTTATTCCAAAAATGCATCCGACCAATGAAAAACCTGCCGGAGAGTGGAACAGCTATGACATCACCTGTGTCGGTAATACGGTGGAATTAAAAGTGAATGGGATGGTGCAGAACAGGGCTACCGATTGTTCCCTGACCAGCGGCGGGATCGGGCTTCAGGCTGAAGGTTCAAAGATCCAGTTCCGTAATTTGTGGATTAAGCCGATTGAAATAGAGGAAGTTTTTAATTAAACTTAAGTATTCTTAGACCTCTAAACCGATGATCATGAAAAAAATGTTCTTGTTATTGGCGCTGGTGTTTGCCTCCGGTGTCTGCATGAAAATTCATGCAGAAACCGGTCCTGCAATTACAAACGGGACAGAAACAGATAAGGGAATTCTTAAGGACGGGGAGAAAATATTCCTTGAAAGGGCAGATGAGTGCCTGTCTGTAATTGAGAGCGAAGCACAGAAACTGTCAATAACCGGTGTGGCGATGATTGCATTTATTCCGGGCGATGCTGCAATGTCATGGAGTTCAAAAATGAAAGTTGTGGGCAGGCTTTCAGATGAGGAATACAATTTTCTGGCCATCGCATACGCCAAAGCTTCAGAAATGGCTGTTACACTTAAGGATAGCGGGGACAGTGAAAGGAAAGATATTATCGGAGAATTCGGATGGCAGGGCGGAGTAATTATGAAGGTGGATTCAGGATATTTGCTGGGTGCCTTTTCCGGAGGTAGCTCCCGGCAGGACGCGGATGTTTCCAGGGCAGGTCTGGATTGGTTGTCTGATTATTATTAGGCGTACTTTTTTGATCAAATAATCTATCATATTCTATGTTAAGAATTGGATTAGACCTTGGAGGAACAAAAACAGAAGGAGTTGTCCTGGATGGCAGCGGTGATATTATTGAACGGAAACGGGTGCCCACCGGGCAGGAGCAGGGGTATGAGCATGTGGTTAAGGTTGTTGCTGATCTCTACTTTTCACTGCGGGACAGTATAAAAGGCAGGGAACATACACTGGGTATCGGAACCCCTGGATATACGGACAGGCAGGGCCTGATCAAGAATTCCAGTTTGCTTTGCCTGAACGACAGGCCACTGATCAGTGATTTTGAGAAGCTAACCGGTAAAAATGCGCTGACAGAAAATGATGCCAACTGTTTTGCAGTGGCCGAGGCACTTCTGGGAGCTGGCAAGGGTAAGGATGTGGTCTTTGGCGTGATCATTGGAACCGGCTGCGGTGGCGGAATTGTCGTGAATAACGGACTGCTCCGCGGTCACCAGTATCTGGGAGGTGAGATTGGCCATGCCATACTTCATCCGGGTGGCAGGGATTGTTTCTGCGGGAAGAAGGGGTGTGTTGAGCGATACATTTCGGGTAGCGGAATTGAAGAACAGTACACGGAACTGACAGGCAAAAAAAGAAAACTTCAGGACATTGTGGATGATTACAGGGGAGGGGACTCATCTGCAACTGAAATTATGGAGAATTTTTTGGAGGACTTCGGGATGGCCATGTCCACCCTGATCAACATCCTCGACCCGGATATGATCGTATTGGGCGGCGGTGTGTCAAACATTGAGGAAATCTATACCACCGGGATTGAAAAGGTCAAAACGAACGTGTTCAAAGAGGACCCGGAAATACTGATTTCCAGGAACATGCACGGTGATTCGGCAGGTGTTATAGGTGCGGCTCTATTGCATGATTTAAGGCATTAACCTTCAATAATGTATTGGATATTCCGGATCAGACTTTCAGGAATATTTTCCTCCTGTAGAAGAAATACAGAATTAACCACTCGATAACAAGCACACCTGTCATTATTATTGCCTTTTCATCCAATCCCGTTACATGGGGAATTCCCCTGAACAGGAAATCGGAAATGTGTTCGAAATCAACTATCCTGCTCATCATGTATATGGTAATTGAATTCATACCGATCACCCTGAAGAAAAGTGTCCAATTCTGCATTTTCATGACATCAATAATCCAGTAGAACAATCCCATAAGCATTAAAGCTATTCCACCTGCTGCCAGGTCGAATGTAGCGGTCCAGATACGCTTGATTATTGGATAAACGGGAGACAGAAGAATGGCGACCAGCAGAAACAGTGCACCTGATATGACCAGGATCAGTGCTTTCTTATTGCCCGAGTAAATTTTGGATCTTAGTATTCCACCGGCTACAACACCGGAAAGGGTTACAAAGCTGGCTGAGAGACAACATAAAGGCCCTTCGGGATCATAAGTGTGACCGTAAAGCCTCCCGGGCAAAATTGCCTGGTCTATCCATGAATTTATGGAACCCTCTGCTGTGAGTACCCCCATCCCGTGACCCGGTACCGGAAAAAGAAATTGCAAAGCCGAGTAGCCGGCCAGTATTCCACCCATCCAGAACAGCTGTTGTTTAATACCCTTACTGTATACAAAGATCAGAGAGGCAATCATATAAGCAATACCAATCTGGCCAAGAACACTTGCAAAGCGCACACTTTCAAATGATAGTCCGCCATTGTAGATAATACCCAGAACAAGCAGGGTAATTACGCGAATCACAACTTTTCTTATTACCTTCTGTTTGGAGGCTCCCTGCTCCAGCTTTCTGGTCAATGCCATGGGGATGGCAACACCTGAAATAAACATAAAGAGTGGAAAAATCAGATCATAAGCATGCAATCCTGTCCACTCAGCATGTGATAGCTGGTTCGACAATGGTGTAATTGAGGGCCAGAGCTTAGCCAGATGGTGGACAAGCTCTTCAGCTCCCATGATCCAGAACATATCAAATCCTCTCAGTGCGTCGAGAGATTTTAATCTGGAACCTATAATGCTTTCTTTATTCATAACAGTGCCTCCCAAAATTATTTGTAAGGATTAAGATATGGATAAACCTGATCTACTTACCGCAAGATAATCAAAATGTCTTATCACTACTTTACCTGCATCCTGCTGACTTTAATCCAGCACCTCTTCCAGGGTACTCTTTTTTGCAGAGGAAATTGAATCCAGGAGGTTAATATCAGCTTTTACCAGCTGAACAACATGCAGCAGAAGGCTTTTGGTCTCAGACAACATCTCCATGTAGGTGATGCTCTGCTTGACCCCTTTCTGTGTCTTTTTCAGGATCTTTATACGGCCGAGGAAAATTTCATTGGCCAGGTTTATTAACTCATCGCGTCGCTGAACCAGGCCGTCGATTTTATTAAAATCCTTGTTCTTCAATAGATTGATGGCGTAATTGAAAAATGCGCCGGTCTGGTCATTTAATTTTTTCAACGGTTCTGTCTGTTCCTTATCCAGGGGATGGTTGTTATCCAGGTGGTTGTAGGCGGGCTGAACAATATGCATCAGCGAGTTGCTCATCTCCTTCATATAGTCGACGACCTGTACATAATGGTGGCCGCTTACCAGGTCGGATTCGGCAAATTTCTTCAATGTATCAGGAATCCTGTCACGGATCCTTTTAATCTCCTTGCTCACGTGCTTGGACTCTTTTCTGAGACTTTTCAGTTCTTTATGTTTTTCCTTGAAGAAATTGATGTAGGTTAGGTTGAGGATCCGGGAGACATTGATCAGGGAATTTCTCACCTCGTCGTTACATGACAGGAGGACCTGGTTGGAGGCAGTCAGGCTCTCATCACTATATTTCTTCTCATCCTCACTCTTTTTCCTGTGGAAGGCGTGTGTCCTTAATAAAATATAGACAGAGAGTGCAAGGAGAATCAGTATGACCGGCAGTTTCCCGAAAAAGATGAGCGAAGCGATCAGGAATGAGGCCAGGAAAGCAATAAAAGCTGTAAAAAACCATCCCCCGACAACTGTAAGTACACCTGTAATCCTGTAAACGGCACTTTCCCTGCCCCAGGCACCATCGGCAAGCGAGGTTCCCATGGCCACCATAAAAGTTACGTAGGTCGTGGACAGAGGAAGCCTCATCGATGTACCGATGGCAATCAGTATACTGGCGACCACAAGGTTCACCGAGGCCCGCACCAGGTCGAAAGCAAGCTTCTCCTTTTTGTCATCTTTGACTTGTACAGGGGTAAACCTGTTTCCAACGAATTTGATAATAGCAGCCGGAGTGAATTTGCCGACACCGTTACTTATTTCAATGGAACGCCTGACCAGGAACCTGGCCAGGGCGGATGATTCAAATCGTTCCGATCCTTCACTCTGCCTGCTCAGATCAATTGTCGTTGCTGTTACAGATCGGGCTTTTTTCGAAAACCTGAGGGTGAGTACCATGATCAGCCCGGCTGCTATCAGGAAGAATATAGGAGTGTTAACCGGTTCGCTGAGAGCTTCCATCAGGAAACCGCCCGGATCACCTGCACCGGAGGCCATAAAAGCTTTGAAGGATTCAAAGCCGGCCAGTGGCACCCCTATGAAGTTTACAAGATCGTTTCCGGCAAATGCCATGGCAAGTGCAAAGGTAC
>CAZIAU010000260.1:0-5141 GCA_964536755.1 uncultured Bacteroides sp.
GAACCAGATGGGAATGATTGTAAATGCCCAGTTGATCAATTGTTGCCAGGAAACATTGTCCAGTCTCAGAAATTGTTCATCCAGTGTTTTATGAACAAAGTCCCAGCCCCCTACGCTATTAAGAGCAAAGGGTATGGCAATGAAAGCTAGACCACTTAGCAAAATGATCCACTGAATAGTATCGGTATAGATGACTGCTTTCATTCCTCCCAGGCTGGTGTACAGCACTGCAATGATTCCCATCAACAGCAGGGCCTGATTCAGGGATAACCCATTAAAAGTGGAAGAAGCCAGTTTTGCACCGGCCAGCAGCTGGGAAGAGGTAAATCCCAGGTAACTTACAGCCGAAATGAGACCTGCCACCATGGCCACTTTCGGGTTAAAGATATACGCCAGAAGCTGTGGAAAGGTAAGGAATGCTTTCTCTTTACCCAGTTTAAAGACTCGTGGAATCAGGAAGACACCGGCCATCCAGGCTCCTATCAGTCCTGTAAACAATAACCAGCTGCCTGAAAGACCCATTACAAAACCTAACCCCCCCAAACCAATGGAAAAACCACCTCCCACATCCGTTGCCACAACTGATAAACCGATATGCAGACTTGACATTTTGCGGCCACCTACAAAATAATCATCAGTATTTGTATTCTTTCGTAAAAAATAAATACCAACACCCAGCATTCCCGCAAGATATATACAGAAGATTAATAGATCCAGGAAATGCATTACTTCAACTCAACATTTAGTTCAATATTTGATGAGCGATATTGATATTTTATAAGCCCTCTGGATAACAAGGAAAAAATTATGTGCTGGCCTTCAGTAGATGACATGGCCAGCAGCTTGAAAATATCACCATACAGACAAGCACCTTTGGATTTAAGAAGCTGGAGGATCTCTTTTTCCTTCGGATTATTTATTTCTTTCAAATAAACAGTTTTCATTTCAACGGTGTTGAACGCTTGAACCGGAATTCCTAATGGGATACGATTTCCTTTTCAAAGGATATGTATTGTTTGCAATTGGACCACCCTTTTACCCCCCTGTTGCAGAAGACATTTCTCCACAGGGACCGGGTCATGTTTTCCGGGATCCCATTTCCCTGGTATAGCTGACATGAATCGGCATACCTGCATCGCTTTCCCAAATTCCAATCACTAAGCATAACTATATATGTTTATAAAAGACATTCATACTTTCAATGCTTCCTGAAATATTTGTATTCCTGATCAGGGTACCGGCATACTGATATTTATGTTTCAGAAAGACCTTGTTCATTGGAATGGATTGAAGCCGGGCGATTGTGTACAAGGTCTTTATTTCACTAACCTTCATCTCTTTTTCCATTTCTGATAAAATCCGCTGTCCCAATTTAAGCCCCCTGAATCCGGGTTCTGTGGCAAAATCCGTCATCTCTGCATTGTAGCCTTCGAAATCAATCTCTGCAGATGCGACAGCAATCAGCCTGTCATTTTTTTTCACTCCATAATACCTTACGTTCTCCATCATGGTCCTCAATATGTATTTTGGATTGTGGATGGGAAACGGGTAGCTCCTAAAAACATTTCGGTATATTTCAGTGATCTGGTCTACGTCGGTGCCATCCAATGGCCTGACTTTGAAAATCCCGTTTTCATTTAAGCTTTCTCTTTTCTGAGTGCCTTTCAACAACCCGCTCAGTACTGCCAGGTTTTCGTTTTCCAAATTCATTAGTCGGTCAGAATTGAGATACTTCGCCAGGAAAAACGCAGCTTCTCTGCCATGATAAAATCCGGGAATTATGGCTTCAGTGATAAATCCATCGGCGAAAAAATGAGGAGCGGCCCACTCAGGAATTTTACAAAATAATTTAGTATAACTGTTCTCTTCAGCTAAATCTCTCAGTGAGGTAAGAATACCGGGGCAATCCTCCCTTCCCAGCTTGATCAGATAAATCCGGTCATTTAGTTTTCCGTGTTGGATGATCGATCCATTTCCTATAGATTCAATTCTATCTTCCATGACCTTCTCGTCTATGAATCCGCTCGTTGTTTTCGGGTAATATAGAGATGGTATCATCGGAATCGGAAAGAAGTTTCTCAATACCAATGGATTTAGACTCGTCTGCTTCTTTCGTGTTAAGTTCCAGGTTACATGACTCGCAATCCCGGTCACACAATTTGGATTCGTAATTGTCAGGTTCCTTGTAAGTAGTGATCACACCTTCATAATTCCTGAGTACTACCTTGTTCGTTGACCAGGAGATAATGTAGTTAGGCATGACAGGTATCTTTCCGCCACCACCAGGTGCATCTATTACATATGTTGGTCGGGCCAATCCACTTGTATGACCCACCAGGCTTTCCATAATTTCAATGCCTTTCCCTATGGGGGTTCTGAAATGGGACAATCCTTCAGCCAGATCACACTGGTAAATATAGTAGGGCCTTACCCTGTTCTGGACCAGTTTGTGTACAAGAGTTTTCATGATCCTGGGGCAATCATTTACATCTGCGAGCAGTACCGACTGATTGCCCAGAGGGAACCCTCCATTCGCCAGTTTGGCAAGAGCTTCTTTGGTGGATTCGGTAATCTCACGTGGATGATTAAAATGGGTATTTATCCAGAGTGGATGGTATTTTCTTAATATATCCACCAGTTTATCAGTAATCCTGTACGGAAGGACAACGGGCATTCTTGTTCCTATACGAATTATTTCCACATGGGATATCTGTCTTATTTCGTACAGAAGCCAGTCAAGCCTTTCATCTGAAAGCATCAGAGGGTCTCCACCTGATAAAAGAACATCCCGTACCTGTGGTGTTTCTGCAATGTACTGAATCCCTTTTGACAGTTGATCTTTTGACGGTACATAGTCCACATCACCGACTTTCCGTTTGCGTGTACAGTGCCGGCAATACATGGAACAAACATTACTCACATGAAATAAGACCCGGTCCGGATATCTGTGAGTCAGTCCGGGTACCGGGCTGTCCCGGTCTTCTGCAAGAGGATCGTTATGCTCTGATATTAAAGTCGTTAATTCTTCTACTCTGCCAAATGCCTGTTTGAAAACAGGATCATTTTCATAATTGTCCCGTTCTATCAAAGATAAGTAGTACGGGGTAATTGAAAGGGGAAACTTTTTAAAAGTTCGCTCCAGTTCCTTTCGCTTTTCATCAGTAAATCTTATACCTGTCAGGTATTCGAATTTATCCAGTGAACGTATGGAATGTTTTAACTGCCACCTCCAATCCTTCCATGATGAGATACCTGTATGTTCTTCCAGGCGATTTCCAAGCTCCTGTTGGATCGCATTATAAATCATATGATCAGTAATTTTATTTCTATGCGAACAAAATTACCATTTTGAATGGAGCCGGCAAAAGATATTTTAGATTCCCTCTCCGGATTAAGCTTCCTGATCCTCCAGGTTATCCTCAATAGTAATTACAGGTGATGCATCAACAGCCTGTATATCCAATAGTTGTACCAACATATCCAGACTTTGTTCAATTGTCGATAATTCAACATCACTCAAAGTGTTCAATTTATCAAATAATCGGTCGTGTAGAAGCGATGGCATGGAAGAGATCAGTTTATCTCCTGCAGAAGTAAGCGCAATGTTAACTACCCTTTTATCTCCAAATTTAGGTAACCTGGCCACAAGTCCTTTCTTCTCGAGTCGGTAAATGATCCCGCTTACAGTACTTGAATTTAGATGCAGAAATTTCTTTACTTCACCCTGGGTGGACTGATAATTCACAGAATTATGCAGATAATTCAGGCAAAGGACCTGGGGGATACTTACACCATATTCTTTCTGTATTTTTTTGGATTCCAAATTGATGGATCGGACTATTTTCCGAATTTTAATAAGAATGTCCGTTGTTTCCATTGGGTATTTTTCCCTAAATGTAAAAAGAAAATGCTCATTGTTGTACAATCCGGGCTCTGCTCCCGATGAGCATACTATGGTCTCTGCCTTATTCGTACCTTTATTCCTGATGGCTGTTTCTGATTTGATATGGTAACACTGATAGGCCTTACCGAAAAGGGTGTTTATGCTCACCCCATACTATCAGGGAACAGGATATACATCAAAGACAATGAGTCGGTGATCCTCTTCACCCTTTGAAATTTGAACTCTTTTTAAAAAAATGGTATCCATGAAAAGAGTATGGCTCGTTTTACTGGGTCTTGCATTTGTTTCGGTAACTAATGCCCAGATCTATCAATTTCGCGGACCCCACAGAGATGGGAAATTCCCTGAAAAAAATCTTCTGAAGGAGTGGCCGGATGGCGGTCCGGAATTGCTGCTGGAATTTGAAGGCATTGGGGAAGGATATTCATCCGTCAGCGATCTGTTCATAGCAGATCCGGAGAATGGTGAGATCAGAGCATCCTACAAATATTTCGACCCCTCCCTCTGGAAATGGCAGCCCAGGGGGATGATCTGGGCAAATTCCCCGGTGGTGAAGGGTAACATGATCTATATTGCGATCGGATACGACTACCCGGCAAAGATGCTCAGGGTCAATGAAGAGGTAACCTCCATTGAAGAGGTCTATACAAGCACCCTCCTGGATAACCACCACCACGGGCTCATTGAATTGGATGGCTACCTCTACGGATCGTACTGGGTAAACAACAATGCCGGGAACTGGGCATGCCTGGAATGGAACACGGGCAAAGTGATGTATGATGATCCATGGATAAGTTGATATTCAAAGTGAGCTGGAATAATAGGGGGGTGAAGTGGGAAAGGATACACCATTTCCCTGCATTTTTATATCTTAGTTGAAGGTAGTTAAGTAACCGCCATATGAAATTAATCACCGAAGTTTCCTTATCCCCGTGCCCATTCCGGATGGATCATCGATCTCCCGTTATGTTGACAGGATCATGCTTCACGGAAAACATCGGGAGTATGCTGGAGAGATACCTATTCCCGGTTTGTATTAATCCATTTGGGGTCACATACAACCCACTCTCGGTAAAGAAGGGTCTGGAGGCACTGGTCAAACGGGAAACCTATAGTGAAAAGGACCTGGACCAGTACCTGAAGCTTGTGAGGGAGCTTGTGCTTTTCCTGGAAAAAAGCGGCGTCAAGGCAGCTGATTTGGGGATAACGCATTCAACTCTTTTGGGCAACTATACAA
>CAZIAU010000261.1:0-5111 GCA_964536755.1 uncultured Bacteroides sp.
ACAGTGCAATAAATGCAGCCAACACGATCATTAACCAGGCGGAAAACAGGACCGATGTGGACTGGACAGGGGGCATTGGCAGTCCCGATGAAAACAGATTACAGGTAATTGCAGAAGCGAAGGCAATACGTGCCTGGGCATACCGTCACCTGACCTATGGTTGGGGAGATGTCCCGCTATCACTGGAAGAATCGCTTGGATCAACCATAAAGACCGACTGGACAAGGAGCCCTGTAAATGAGGTTAGGAAACAGATCATAGATGATCTTCTTTTTGCTGAAAAATATGTACCGGTGGAGCCTACCATGAGGGGAAGTATTACCAGGGGAGCCGTTCAACACTACCTTTCCGAAATGTACCTGGTTTTCCATAACCCAGACAGTGCCCTCTACTGGGCCGACAAGGTTATCAATACCCCCGAATACCAGCTCGTCACCGAAAGATACGGTGTGAACCAGGGTCTGCCCGGGGTTCCCATAAGGGATATGTTCTATGAAGGGAATGAGAACAGGGACCAGGGCAATACGGAGGCTCTCTGGGTCTGGCAATTTCAGGAACTGACCCTGGGCGGAGGGGAACACCTGGAAAGAAGATACCATACCAGCAGGACCAGTGACTGGGTAATCGACGGGACCAGGTCACTTCAGGACACTTATGAAAGAGGAGGAAGGGGAAGGTCCAGGCAGGCCATCACCAAATGGGCGCTGGATCTTTACGAGGAGCAGGATGACAGGTGGACCAACCATATGATTAGGAAATTCTTCATTCTTAAGGATGAAGCGGCCCAGGCCCCCTATCCCGCCGATAAACCTCCTCCAGGATACGACTTTGGTGACACCATCTGGCTTGACTGGAGCCAGGAGATTGAAGTGGATGTCCATACCCAGGTTCCGAATGTGCCCTATTGCAGAAAAATAGAAGGATGCAGCCCGACCGACGTATCCGGCAGTTACCAGTACAATGACCTGGTTTACCTTCGCCTGGCCGAGACATATATGCTGAAAGCAGAGGCAGAGTACCTGCTTGGCAGGCCTGGTGACGCAGCCAATACAATTAATATTGTAAGGAGCAGGTCAAACGCCACCGATGTCACTGCAGGGGAAATTGATATGGATTATATCCTGGATGAAAGATCCCGTGAACTGATCATGGAGGAGAACCGCAGATGGACTTTGCTGAGAACCGGGAAATGGCTTGAGAGGGTCGGGTTGCACAACCTGAGCGGTGGACAGCTCATAGCAGGTAGGGATACCTTGTTCCCCATACCCCAGGTGGTGATCGATGCCAACCTGACCAGTCCCATGTCCCAGAATCCCGGGTGGCAATAATAGTGCTTCTTTGGATGATGGTAAAATTCCATCTTGATAAGTAAATATAAGCCGCTTTAGAGTTCCGACTTTAAGGCGGCTTTTATTATAACTGTATAGTTTTCGTCATTTCTCCCGGTGCGCTTTTCTAAAACAATGTTAATCAGCGACATAGTACTTATATTTTAACATTTCCGGGTGTCCTGATGACGAGAACAGGAGGAAGGTAAAATAACAATAACTGATAACTAAGGGTTTGGTGTTAATGAATAAAGGGGATGTTTAGGGGCCCCTCCCAGGTAAGGGAAGCTGTCGAAGACCTGGCCCCCGCCAAGCACCCTTGGATCTCCGGTAAGCTCAAGTTGTTTGATTAACTGTACGGCCAGTTCCTGCCTGACCTCTTCATATTCAGGATCGGCGGCCAGGTTGACCAGCTGTCCGGGATCCTTCCTGCAATCATAAAGCTCCTCCGAAGGCCTTTTCCCGAAAGAAAGCTCCCAGAGTTTCCTGTGATGTGGATCCTTATCCTTGTTGTCGGTCATATAGGTCTTGGTGGGACTGTTATCACAATCACCCAGCCAGCAACCGGGGATCGCTGCTTTCATGTAATCGGGTGTGCCGGAAGGCCAGCGGTCCGGTTCAAAATTCCTGATATAGAGATAATCGTGGTTTCTGAAGGCACGGACAGGGTAGCCACCCAAATTGTTTTCCTGCGATGGTACATGCCGCTCTTTGCCATGCAATACAAAATTCCGGTTTTCTTTATCGATAAACCCGGATTGCTCACTTTTAAGCAGGTTGACCAGGCTTTTCCCGGTCATCACTTCCGGAATATCAACACCGGCCAGTTCAAGGAATGTGGGTGCCAGATCTGTGGTGCTCACAAAATCGTCCAGTACCCTTCCGGGTTTCCGGATACCGGAGCCCCACCTGATGGCCAGGGGCATCCTTACCCCCGAATCATAATTATTGGATTTACACCTGGGGAAGGGCATCCCGTTGTCTCCGGTAACCACAATGATGGTGTTATCCAGTTCACCGGTCTCTTCCAGCAATTGAACAGCGTCTGCAACCAGGGTATCGAACCTCTGCACTTCGTAATAGTAATCGGCCACATCATTTCTCACTATTTCATTGTCAGGTAAGCACTCATACAGGCGTATCTTCTCTATATCCATTCCGCTCCCGGCACCCGTGCCCCTGACATATGGACGGTGAGGGTCCGAACTGCCCAGAAAGAAGCAGAATGGCTGATCTTCGGTTCTCTCTGAAAGGAATTTTGAGAATCCGCCTTCTGTATAATCCTTTCCGGCAGGATGCCGTTCCCAGTTGCTGATATCTCCGGGGCCCCAGCATTTACTGTAACGGCCGATCTTGTAACCAGCATCTTCCAGCAGCAGCGGATAGACAGGTATGGAGGGATCCAGGGTGCTGTGGAGGTTTGCTCCCGGCCCCAGTCTCCAGTGATACTGACCGGTCAGTATGGCATTTCTGGATGGTGTACAGGATGGAGCAGATACATAGGCATGGTTAAACAGAATTCCCTCCCTGGCTATACGGTCAAATGCCGGTGTCCGTAACACCGGGTCTCCGTATACTCCTGCATGGGGCCAACCCCAGTCATCGGCAAGGGCAAACAGGATATTGGGACGTTGTGGCAGCTCCTTTTTGCATCCTGAAGTCAATGCCAGAGGGGCAAGTACAATGACGAGAAATAGAGTTCTTTTCAGTAGTTGATAAGCAATGGACATAGGAAATTTTTATTGTTTAACTGTCAGTTTTTTTGATTGACTCTCCTCGCAGCTGAGCTGCGAGGAATCGTCGATTGATTGTTTATTTATATTGTGCTCGCTAACCCGCGCAGCAGAGCTGCGGGGAATGCGCTCGCATAATTCAATCCCGGATAAAAATCGGAGCAGCCATACAGATATGGCGAGCCCGATAGTATAGTGTACCATATCCAGCCAGGCGAAAGAGTTTCCAATTAGCGTCACTCCAAGAAATGTGGAACGGACGGATTCCAGGAAACGGGGATGCCAGAGTTGCATGGTTTCCAGCAAACAGGTCACCAGGAATACTGCAATTGCAACTCTCCCTGTTCTGCAACGGGGGAGCAGGATACTGAAAACGAGGGACCAGGATTGATATGGAAACCAGGGTCCATTTCCTGTGAACCAGGTATCCGGCGATTCTATCTGGTAATTTCAGGTCAGTAATAGGTAACGGTGCTGAGCTTATCCCATGCTCCCCTTGTAAAATCCGGGACCCGCACAGACATACTCTGGTTTTCTATGGATTTTTCAGATAATTCGATGATCGATGACCATTCAGCTGCATCGTACACATCCTGATCCAGGGGCAGCCCGTTCCTCAGGCAGTGGATCAGGCGGTAATCCATGGTGAAATCCATTCCTCCGTGACCGCCTACCTTCCTGGCCATTTCACCAACTTCCCTGGTTATCGGATGTTCATATACTGTAAGCAAAGAATCCATTTCTTCCTCGCTCATGAAACTGTGTGCCTCAGGGTCAAGAGCAATTCCCATTACAGGATATTTCTGAACAAACCCTTTAGTGCCGCTGATCATATGTTTACGGCTGTAGGGCCTGGGATTTATCACATCGTGCTGGATCAATATACTTTTACCATTATGAGTTTTGATCAGGGTTGTGTTCATATCACCTTTTTTATAGTCCCTGCCGGCATAATCAGAATTTTCACCAAACTTCTCTTTTGCAGTAGCTGTCAAACCATACTGGTCGCTAGCCAGAGTAACCAGGTATTCCATTTTATCTCCCCTGTGAATATTAAGGATGTGACAAAGGGGTCCGAATCCGTGCGTGGGGTAGAGGTTTGCATTGCGGTTTTCATTGTGCCTTAACCTCCACATATGCCAGTAACCATCTTTCTCATTAAAAAGGTTCTCCCTTAGGTCGTGGATATAAGCCCCTTCGACATGAACAATCTCTCCAAACAGTCCGTGGCGGGCCATATTCAGGGTAGCCATCTCGAAAAAGTCATAATTGCAGTTCTCAAGCATCATGAAGTGACGCCTGGTTCTCTCTGATGTGTTCACCAGTTGCCAGCACTGTTCAATGCTAAGGGCAGCAGGAACTTCCGTGACCACATGCTTACCGTGTTCCATGGCATATACAGCAATGGGAGTATGCAGGTCCCAGTGGGTACATACGTAAATGAGATCGACGTCATCTCTTTCACACACCTTCTTCCAATCCTCCGGACCACTGCATGTATCTGCAGGCGGGAGCCCTCTTTCCTCAAGGATCAGCAACGCTTTTTCAAGCTGCTCCGGTACAACATCACAGAGAGCAACTATTTCCACTCCGTCCAGGAAGGTGTAGCGGCGTACTGCCGATGTTCCCCTTGATCCGACCCCGATAAATGCTACCCGGACTGTATCAATGGGATCGCAGCGCAGTTCAAGTACATCTGTCTGCCCTTTGGGCCTTGGAGGTTCAGGGAACAATTCCTGTGCTTTATACAAATTGTCATCACTGGTGTTGTTGATGCTCTTGCTGTTGCATGCACCCATACCCAGCAGAAAAAGAGTTGCCAGGAGAGCAATGGTAGATTTTTTTGGAGATGTTTTCATTTTACGGTTAGGTTTTTTTAGTTTCATTATTCTTGAAGTTCAGTCGATTCTTTATAGGTATCCGTTCCCTCCAGTTCCAGAACTGCAACAGATAAAGATATATATTATTCCCTTACTTCCCTTTTTTCTGCATCAGGATCCTGACCGGTTCCATAGTAACAAGGCATCCTTTCGGCATATTTACCAGTTCC
>CAZIAU010000262.1:0-376 GCA_964536755.1 uncultured Bacteroides sp.
TCATCCCCTTCCTCATCCCCTTCCTCATCCTAAAAAATAGGTATTTACAGCAAATTCGAACTGCCCGATAAAGATCTCCTTGATGGGCGTCATGTTATTCTGTTCGTAAAAAAGGAGCATCGCTTTTTTGAACTCCAGGGAATCAACAGTCCTGAACGAGACCGGACAGTACCCCTCGTTGATAAGTACAGCATTGCTCATTATCCTGGCGGTTCTTTTGTTCCCGTCGGCGAATGGCTGGATATAGGATATGAGCGTCAGCAGTAGCAGTGCTTTTTCTCAGCAGCGCTTCCTTGAACATTGCGGCATCCCGCCACCGATTTTCCCGGTCCGGCTGGAGCGCTTTCATCACGGCGTCGCAGACATGAGGCGGGAT
>CAZIAU010000262.1:386-1635 GCA_964536755.1 uncultured Bacteroides sp.
GGTTTACCAGGTCACACATTGAATTCAGAGCCTTGCTGATCTGGGTTTCATACTCCGGCGGAGTGTAATTGGTCCCCGTGATGCCGACACCTGTGGTCCTGAGCGAGAATTCAACACCCAGTCCGTTCATCAACAGGGTATGTATCTTCTCTATCTTCCATCTGTCCAGGGGAAAGAGGTAATCCGGATCATTAATAATAAAGTCGATAGCCTCCTTATGATTGAGCAGCATGATCGCTTCATCCTTTCCTTTTCCTTCTGCGGTTTCTTTCTCTTTCAACAAACGTTCAGTTTCCAGCAAAGAGTATGTGTTCCCTTCAATCTGGGATGATTTCCAGCTCAGGTCAATGGATAAACGTTCCATTTCCCTCGTAAAGGCAGAAGGAGTAAGTCTGGCTTTTTTCAGGGTATAATTCTTATGAAGGTTTTCCAGGTGGACCGCTTCTTCTTGAGTGAACAACTTCACCTGATATAAAACATCTGATATCAGCGACATATTGAAGTTCTTCCTGATGACTCTTTCATCAATTTCTTTTTCAAAGTACTCTTCCATATTAATGGGGCAGAGGAGGTCATATGCCAGGCTGGTCAGGTATTTGCGTCCCCTTCCCTCACCCTTTGGAATGACCAGGTTCCGGGAGATCAGTTTTGTTAAGATCCTTTTTACAGTGGAATACCCTATTTCAGAAACAATTGCATTATGAATCTCTTTGGAGGAAAGCGAGGGATATTTCCTGATAAGTTCAAGTATTTCGCGTTGTTTTGGATCTGTCATTTCCCAGGTTTGATCGTTTGTGGCTCAATAAACGGACAAATGTAGCTCATATTATTGAAAATCTGAGCCTGAAGGTGAATAAAGTTGAGGTAAATGAGCCCGGAAACTCAGACAGGCAGTTTATGCGCCTTCACGCGCATGAAGCGGATCATCTTCATCATCCAGTCGGGGAGGGGTTTGGTCACATCTTTCCTTTTCCAGAGGTTAATGTACCAGCCCAGTTTTTTTAGGAGGGGGATCCTGTGGGTCTCCACGAATTCGATCAGGGTCCCGTCGGGATCCTCCACGTAGGCAAAATGGCCCGCGGCCTCTCCCATGTCAAATGGTTTGCCCGAGGGATGGTTGTCAGAATCCACGGTGAACGGGAATCCCTCCCTGGCACACTCTTTCTTCAGGGCCCTCATGCCCAGCACGTCAAAACAGAGGTGGATGAATCCCAGGTCTCCCCAATACCGGTTTGCGAAGATTTTTCTC
>CAZIAU010000262.1:1645-5100 GCA_964536755.1 uncultured Bacteroides sp.
CCTTTTCAAGATCTGCCGCAGCACTTTCCACCATGGCATTGGCCTGGACCAGCTCGATCTCGGTAGGGCCAAACAGTCTGGAGAAGGGTCCTTTTCTTTTTTCACTATGCTGAAGGAGCACCCTCCGGAATCGGTTCCCGCCGCCGGGGACTCCCTTCAGGTCGCTGAATGTTCCTTCCGTATCGTATATAATGGTATCGTATCCCAGCACCCCGCTGTAAAGCTTGATGGCCTTTTCCGGGTTGGTGGTCCCGATGACCGCACCGAAGGTCCCGCCGTTATGCTTGCCGCTCTCGTTCATGAACACGGTTCCCTCTTCCACTACCTGCCAGATGTTGTTGAAAGGGTCCTTCAGGTAAAAAGTCTCCCGGCCGAAGGGATCCCGGTTGAGCCCGGTGATCACCTCTGCATCCCTGTTGAGCGTTTCAAAGGCTGATCTGACACTGGAAGATTTGATCTTTCCTGCAAAGATGCCGAGGTCGCCCAGCTGCAGTTCAAAATCGGGAGCAACGGCATTACGGCTGGTATGTTGCCATATCTCGAAACCTCCTCCACCCTGCATATTCATGGCCAGGCAGGCATGCCTTTCCCTGGGCTTTCCATCGGTGTAACGAAGCATATACTCCGCCGTGGCCTTCTCTTCAAATATCCGTACATCCATTCCGAAATTGGGTATGTACCACCTCCATGCGTCGTAAAAATTGGTGACGCCCACCCCGATCTGCTGTATCCCTGAGATCAGCTTTTTATCAAGTATCTTTGCTCTTGCCATATCGGATACAAAGATAGTGCTAAAAATTAGTTTTCCCGAAAAAACTATATTTGTTCCACAACAATTTATCCTGAACCTAAATGAATGAAAAGAAAGTCAGGGGGGCCAACAGGGGCATCCATAGAAGGAATTTTGTTTACTATATTATTTACCCCTATGTGAGGAGTGTGTTTTTCCATTACTACGGGAAGGTGCAGATCAGCGGGAAGGAGAATATTCCGGGGGATGCGCCGGTGATTTTTGCGCCCAATCATCAGAATGCGCTGATGGATGCGTTGATTGTCCTATTTTCCGCACCAAGCGACGTAGTTTTCCTGGCAAGGGCCGATATTTTCAATAAAAGGCTTATGGCCTGGTTCTTTAACAGCCTGAAGATACTGCCCGTTTTCCGTCAGCGGGACGGAGCCGCAGAACTGGTGAAAAATCAGGAAATCTTCGACATTTCGGTGGATGTGCTGAAGAACGGGCACTATCTCTGCATAATGCCTGAAGGGAATCACGGGGACCAGCGCAAACTGCGCACCCTGGTGAAGGGTATCTTTCGGATCGCTTTCAAAGCCCAGGAGGAGGCCGGCAGAACTCCTTTCGTAAAGATTGTCCCGGTAGGGCTCGATTTCAGCGATTACGTGAAACAGAACGCTTCCCTATACATCAATTACGGCAAGCCCATCGAGATTTCCGAATACTGGGACGAGTATTCGGAGAATAATGCACGCGGCATCAATGCGGTAAAGACCCGCCTGGATGAAGATATGAGGCCGCTGATGATCGATATAGGCACCGACGAATACTATGAAACAGTTCACAGGTTGAGAGAGATCTTCAATCCCCGTATGCGGGAGATCCTGGGTATCGGAGGATCGAAACTGAGCGACCGGTTCAGGGCCGACAAGGAGATGATCGTACGCCTGGAAGAGGCCATCGGGAAGGCAGGGGAGAAGGCAGGTAAGATCGCCGGTGAGGAGTCAGGTAAGACCGCAACGGAGAAGTCGGATGAGGCCGATGAGAGAATCGGGATACTTTCCGATAAAGTCCGGAAATACCGGGATGGGATCGAAGCCATGGGGATCCGCGAATGGGTGGTACGTGAAAAAGGTTACAGTTTTGTACGCAGCCTATGGAGATACCTGTCCCTGGTAATCACGTTCCCTGTATTCCTCTATGGATTTATCAATAATATTCTGCCCTTCTGGCTCCCGGTCAGGCTGGTGCGCAAAATAAAAGACCTGCAGTTCCACAGCTCGGTAAAAGCCGGCCTGGCTATCCTGGTCCTGTTCCCGTTGTTCTACTTTGTCCAGACCCTTCTGGTGGCTATTCTGACCGGTCCCTGGTGGATCTGGGTGGCCTATCTTGTGTCGCTTTTACCCACGGGAAAAGCAGCACTTTTCTGGTATTTCCGCTGGAAAAAAACAGTCCGGGGCAGCCGGTTCCGCAGACAATTGAGAAAGCGCAAACCGGAAGCCTGGGATCTGGTGAACCTGAGGAAGGAGATCATTGAGCTCACTGAGGAGATGGTCACATCACCATCATCATGACGGAGAAAAGTGGGATAAAGGTTTTTAAATGACCATCCCTTTTTTAAGGGAATTACAGATCTTGAAGATCGTCCAGCAGACGCCGCTCTTTTTTAGTTGGACGGCCGGTTCCCCTGTCACGTTTTATAAAGAAGTCATCCTGCAACTCCAGCTTATGCAGCTCTTCTTCAGGGGTTATATCCTTCACATAATTGTCAGCGATTTTGGCACCCACCCTTTTTTCGATGGGATCTATCACCCGGTATGAATATACAACCGGCATTTTTTTTACCTGGATCACATCTCCGGCGGCTACTGTCCGTGAGGGTTTGGCAGGCATATCATCCACCGTGACCTTTCCCTTCCTGCATGCTTCAGTGGCGAGGGTGCGGGTCTTGTACACCCTTACCGACCATAAATATTTATCGATTCTTACGCTTTTCGGCATTTATACCTGGTTAAATTTCTGGTGCCACTCTTTTCAAACAATCCTGCCTTCAACCCTTTAACAAGGTCCCTGCTTGCTGTGGCAGTTGAAATATTTTTAAATACGTTCATGTAATCCTTTCTTCCGAATCTTTCTATTCTAAGACTGTAAAAATAGTGTAAACGATCACTTGATGTCACTATACGCTCAGGAATATCTAAATTATCATACAGAATATCATCAATTATCTCCAGCATAAACAGGATAAATCCGGCGGGATCTCCGGTTTTTTCACTGATGCTCAATATCCTGAAGTATTCCCTGCTGGATTGCAGAATCCGTGATTCTATGGGCAGATATTCAAATACCGGATACTTTTGAACCAGAAGGAGTCTTTGCCAGATAAGCCCCATCATGCCGTTGCGATCGCTGAAAGGCATCGAGTGTAATATTGTATAATGCGCCATGCAGCTCTTTATGATCAGGTCTTCTTCATCGTTTTTTAGGTATTCAAACAATCCCTTCATCATTCTCTTCATCTCTCCGGCTGGCGGCCCAAAGCCCAGAATCCTCTTTTCCCGGAAGATCGCCACTTCATTATCCCTGATCCTGCCTGCTACCTCAGGTCTGTCACCCATTAGCACTGCGTAGGCAGACAACAGTGATACACCGGACATCGGATCGAAGGATTTTAGCTGGTTGTAAACCTTATTTAAATTACGGATATCCCTGATCCTTTCCT
>CAZIAU010000263.1:0-5094 GCA_964536755.1 uncultured Bacteroides sp.
TTGATCCTGATGCGCTGGAGGAAAGTTCCCCCAACGGTTATTGTAAGATCGATGATCGAAGCTTACAAGGCCGGGCTTGCTTATATTAAGAGAGATGAGCTGGAAGCACACTATCTGGCCGGGGGTCATGTGGAACAGGTAATCCACGCCCTGGTTTCTGCCAGTAAAGCAAACATAGATCTCTCTTTTCAGATGGCTACGGCTATTGACCTGGCCGGACGTGATGTGCTTGAAGCAGTTCAAATGTCGGTGAATCCGAGGGTGATCAACACACCACCCGTTACTGCAGTAGCCAAGGATGGTATTCAGTTGATTGCTAAAGCACGGGTTACGGTACGAGCCAGCATTAAACAACTTGTTGGAGGTGCTGGTGAAGAAACTGTTCTGGCCCGTGTGGGAGAAGGAATTGTCTCTTCAATCGGTTCTTCGGTATCGCACAAGGAAGTGCTGGAAAACCCCGATTCTATTTCCAAGATCGTGCTGGAAAAAGGCCTGGATGCCGGAACAGCTTTTGAGATCCTCTCAATAGATGTTGCGGATATAGACATTGGTAAGAATATCGGGGCCGTTTTACAGATGGATCAGGCAAATGCCGATAAAAACATTGCACAGGCGAAAGCTGAAGAGCGGAGGGCCATGGCAGTTGCAACAGAACAGGAAATGAAGGCCAAGGCTCAGGAGGCGCGGGCCAAAGTTATTGAAGCGGAGGTACAGATACCGCTTGCCATGGCAGAAGCCTTCAGGAGTGGGAACCTGGGTATTATGGATTATTATAAATTCAAGAACATTGAGGCAGATACGACTATGAGGGATTCCATTTCAAAGAGCACCCAACGGTCTCCTGGAAAGCCGGGGAAAAAAGGTCCGGTTAGTTAACGGATCTTAATTCTTCTTTCGATACCCGCCTTTTGGAAATCCTCCTTTAACACCCCTTGAGGCAGTTCCCACTTCTGAACTACTGTCAGGCGAGATCCATTGCCTGAGGTCGGCCAGTGAACCAGTTTCAATTGGGGGGACCGTTATAATAAAACCGCCCGTCAGGTAATAGTAAGGATACTGATCTTTAAAGGCATGAAGGTGATCTTCATGATGATATACAAGTTCAGATCCTTCAATCCGGGTCATTTCAAATTTCACATTACCACCATCATCAACAGGAGTCAGATTGTAGGACACCATAAAATCATCTCCTTCTCTCAACCACCTGGTTTTCTCATTCGGGGCAAGATTCAACCTGATTTCCAATGTTTTATATTGCCCATCGCTGTGGAGAAGCCTGGAGATCATATTGATTGAGAACCCAAACCATCCGTCTTCATCTGTTTTAGCGGACATCTCAGATTCCCACAGGATATTCTTATCAGCAACTGATAAAACTTGAACATTAAGATTGAATTCTTCATTGCTGATACTCTTTCCCTGACTATCGGAAAACAATCCCTGGAAGTTCAGGTCCATGTTCCCCTGCCCGATTGCAGATCCGAGTAAGGCAAAAATGATTGATGCGCTAAGGATTAACTGCTTCTTTTTTAGGTCCATGATGATTCTCTTTTATATAGGTAAATCTACGAAAATTCTTCTATTTATGTTTCGAAAACTTTATGAGGAGGTGATTGACTATTGTTGAAAGCATTTGACTAACAGTTGTTAATATCTGTCTAACCGCACCTTCTGATCCACTAACGGAGCCCAATTGACTTTATTAACAATTTGTTAATAACACATGTGAGTTAATTGTGAACAGAGAACTCTCTCTTTTTCTTGACTTGCATATGCCGATGGTCTATTTTTGATGTTACCGAGTAAGAGATAAAAGGCCGCTCGAAGTTTCGCCCGGTGCAGTGAAGCAGACCCGAAAGGATTTGTATTAGCAAACCGGCCGGTGGGGATTCCCCTCAACCGGAGATTCATCCAGAGCCAGACATAATCCACGAAACAGAGTTTCCTGGATTATTCAGCCGGAAATTCCTTCTTGGAAGGTCTTTAAAAGGTTGTTTCTTAAGGCTGAAGAGCCAAAAAGAATCCTTACGGGTTCCATTAAGCTTTTTCACTCTGGCTTCGGGCAGATCGTAAGACCTGGTCGTTGCAGGGGCCTTTGGAAGTCGGTCCCGGAAATTCGGCCTTCGGGCTGAGTGAAAGGACGGTTGCAGGTCATTGCTTTACGAAGCAAAGGCTGAGAACCAGGGTTCACCTTAGTAATCTTATGGATTATTTAATATGTGAGCCGGCCATAATAACTGTAACTTGGCGCTGTTTGGTGGCTATGGGTACCATACAGCGAAATGGGAGTAAACCGAAATGGTTACTCCCATTTTGTATATCTGACATGCATCTCCTTTACATGTTACAGCGGGGGTTCACTTAGTTTAAGGTTCTTACTGTCTGCGGGTAAAAAGAAGTTGACCACAAAACCGATCAACAATCCTGCAATGCAACTGCTCCATGCAAATATGACCAGCAGGAATTCGGTAATATCCTTAACCAGGATATAGGTCAGGATCACACCCAGGAAACAGGCCAGCACCGAAAAGTTCACACTGTGACGGTTCACTTTCGGATAGATCCATATAACCAGTGTTACGAATCCCAGGGACATGGTCATGGCTACAAAAAAGAATGTTGTATCAACTATATCTCTAAGTATTAAAGCCATACCTATGCCTAAAGCCATTAATGCAACCAGGCTGTACCGCATCGTTATACGCAGGTTTTCTTTTTGAGTGAGCCCGGTCCGTTCCAGGACATCCTGAGTCACTGAAGAGGCAGTGGTAAACATATAAGTGTCGGCTGATGATGAAACCGATGAATAGATGATTACCACTGACAGGCCGGCCAGGCCCACCGGTAATAAAGCGCTGAATCCCTTGATAAGTGTGTTATCAGCCACGAGGCCCTCTATGTTAGAGTCCCTTATCACCAGACCGATCATCAGAAGAACGAAACCAATGATAATATAGAACAGGGAGGACATAAAGAGGCTCCGCTTAAAGTGTTTGTTATCCTTGATGGCATACACTCTCTGCCACAGCTCAGGAGAAGCCATGGGAATGAAGAAACCGGCCAGGAAGAAACTGCCTACTGTCAGCACGGGTGTTTTGAAAAGGTCTATGAAAAGGAGGTCGGGCTTGACATTGGTTGTGGCCAGCAGGTAGACCATCAGAACAAAGAGCAGGAAGATACCGACAGTCTGAATAACATCGGTTTTAACCACCGCATCAAACCCTCCTGCAATAAGATACAATAATATGATTACCCCCACAATGACAACTGAAAAATTATAACTGATATTTGTATATTCTGAAATAAGCTTTCCCCCGGCTATGAAATTGAGGACCACCCAGCCAAACATAATAGTGATTGTTATCAGGGTGGCAAGGTATCCTGCCGTCCTTCCCTTAAGGAAGAAAAAGAAATCGGGCAGGGTGTAAAACTTTTGCTCATCAGCCATTTTCTTCACTTTTAAACCAAAGAAGTAAAAAACGAAAAGCCCCACAACAGAGCCGATAAAGTACCAGAGGGCCCCCATTCCATACGTGAAGACCAGGGCTGTATAGGTCAACAGAATTGCAGCGCCAATGCGACTGGAAAATATAGTGGTGGTTGCCTGGAATGCTTTAAGCTTTCTGCCGGAGATCAGGAACTCCTCCTTCTCCTGTTTTCTTCCTGTAAGGCTTCCAACTAATAATACAACAAGGAAATAACCTGCAATGATCAGGTAGTCGGTCAAGGTTAGCATAGTGATCTGGTTTAATCTACAACTATGTAAACATACATAAAATCAGAATAACATGGACTTCGGGAAGAAAAGATGGGTCAACCGGGAGAGTGGTTTGTTTAACCCCTTAATTCACGTTGTTAACCCACTTTCAGATTCCATATTATCAGAAACCTCTCTCTTTCGTCAGTCTACGACACAGTTAGTCCCTGTAAATAACAGGTTGTAACCAGTCAACGGTGAACTGCAGACATCAAAAGACCGAATGTTCTCCGCAATCCGCCATTGCTTGATATTTTTAGAATAACAGTATGCTTTCTGCTTTCTTCAGGTAAAAATTTTGTCTGACGACCGATTAAGCATTTATTCTTCTAATCTAAAACGGAATCTATGAAAAAAGTTGTAAGCATTATGCTATTGGCGGTGCTGGGTATAGTGACCCTTGTTGGGCAGGCCCGTGAGGTCACAGGAAATGTGACCGGTGCCGATGATGGTACATCATTGCCCGGTGTCTCTGTTCTTGTACAGGGGACCTCGCTGGGTACCATTACAGATATGGAAGGCAATTATTCACTCGACGTTCCACAGAGCTCAAATATTCTGATTTTCAGCTTTGTAGGGATGCTTACCCAGGAGGTTTTTATCGATGATCATTCTGTCATTGATGTAATCCTGCAACCAACATCACTGGAACTGGATGAAGTGGTTGTAACTGCTCTGGGAATCTCCAGGGAGAAAAAATCACTGGGCTATGCCGTACAGGAGATGGATGGTGATGATGTAAATAAGGTGAAGACTGATAACCTTGTTAATGCTCTTTCCGGTAAGGTAGCCGGGGTTCAGGTAAAGGTTGCCAATAATATCGGAGGATCCAGTAATATACTTATCAGGGGCTCATCTTCACTTACCCAGAATAACCAGGCCCTTTTTATTGTTGATGGGGTACCTATCAGCAATGCGATGACCAATAAGGACTTTGGTGCTCAGCAGCAGGGTCGCCAGGCCTATGATTATGGTAACGCAGTATCTGACCTGAACCTGGAGGATGTTGAATCCATTTCTGTACTGAAGGGTGCTGCGGCTACAGCTCTTTATGGCTCAAGAGCTGCAAATGGTGTGATCATCATAACCACCAAGAAGGGACGACCGGGTTCAAAACTTGGAGTAAATTTTAACTCCAATGTAACCATAGGTATAATCGACCCATCCACTTTTCCGAAATATCAGGATGAATATGGAGGCGGATACGATCCAACATGGCACAATTCTGATCTGGGAGGCCTTGACTGGGCTGATATTGACGGAGATGGTCTGGAAGACACCGATAAATACCTGGTTCCTTATTATGATGATGCATCAAGGGGCGGGCACCTGGATGG